>JBAPSY010000105.1:0-18261 GCA_049281855.1 Anaerolineales bacterium | reverse complement strand
CTTCTCGTTTGCGCCACCAATCGCCTGGACTTCCCCATTCTGGTTGACCGAGCCGGTAACGGCAATCGCCTGGTTGATGGGCAATCCAGAAAGTGCCGATAAGATGGCATATAGCTCAGTGCTTGAGGCGCTATCACCATCGACACCCCCATAGCTCTGCTCAAAGACTAGCCGGGCGGAAAGGCTCAAGGGCTTGTCCTGGGCGAAGCGGTTTGCCAGGAAGCCTGATAGGATCAGGACTCCCTTGGTGTGGGTGGGACCGCTGAGCTTGGCTTCACGCTCGATATTCACCACCCCTTCGCGCCCCAGGCTGAGACTGACGGTAATGCGACTGGGCTGCCCAAAGCTAATATCACCCAGCCCGAGTACCGAGAGACCGTTGATCTGCCCAACCTTTTTGCCAGCGATATCAATCTTGATCACCCCACGCTGGATCATCTCCTGCAGGCGTTCCTGGATCAGGTTTGAGCGGTAATAGCGTTCCTCAATTGCCTTGCGGATATGCTGCGAAGTGATCAGTTCCACCGCATCCAATGCGGCGTAATAACTTGCTTCCCGGATCACATCAGAAATCTCACCAAACCGTGTGGATAGTTTCTCCTGATCCTCCGCCAGGCGCGAGCCATGCTCCACCAGGCGCGACATCGCCGAACGGTCCAGATGTTTTAAATTCTCCGTGTTGCATAACGTGGTTACGAACGCAGCATACTCACGCGTATGTTCGACATTACGCAGCATGGAGGTGTCGAATTCAGCCTTCACTTTGAACAGCTCGTGAAAGTGGGCTTCATAAGTCAGTAACAGCTCGAATATATCGGGGCGCCCGATCAATATCACCTTGATATCCAGCGGAACGGGTTCTGGTTGTAGGCTCTTGGTAGAAAAGCCATACTTCTCTGTGGCATCTTGAATAATGATCTTTGCATTCGCCAGGGCATGAGTTAGATCCTCCCACGCAAATGGATTTCGAATGACATCTTCAACGGGCAGCACCAGATAGCCACCATTAGCACGGTGCAGCGACCCACCTCTCACCAGAGTGAAGTCAGTCACCAAGGCACCATAGCGTGCTTCCTGCTCGATGCGACCGAACAGGTTATCATGGGTGGGATTCGTCTCGACAATCACCGGTGCGCCTTTCAACTTCGAATTATCCACCAGGATATTGACGGCATATTTCTTAAGGGGTAATCCTTTTGGTGGAGCAGCAAAAGGAAGTGCGGGTGTTTCTTCCTGCCCATCGGTCTTGAAAAGCTCCACCTGGTCAAGCAGGTCAGTCTGTACAGCCTCGACAAAAACCAGGACTTCTGGAAGATCCTGGAACTTCTCCTTCATGTCCTCATTCCAATTACGCAGGGTATAAAGCGCAACTTCCCGGTCCAGCTTATCCACTGCATCGTGAGCATCTTTTTCCAGGCTTTTCGTCTGCCGGATGGATGCTTCTAGGGCGTTCTGTACTTTTTGCTGCCTTTGCACCAGCTCATCTTTATCTTTCTGAGATAGCTTCAGAAAATCATCCTCACTCATCGGTTTGCCATTGCGGGTGGGCACAGTAACCACCCCCATGGGTGTGGGTTGCAAGACAAACCCATCCCCGATAGCTTCCTGGTTGACTTTTTCAATGATTTCCTGCTTGCGCTGCTGGAACTTATTCAGTGTTTCTTCCTTTTGTTTGGCATATTCCTCACTATCAAATACATTACGCACTTCCTGAAAGACCAACTTGGTCAGGTTTTCCATCCCCTTCTGCAATTCGATTGCCCGTCCAGCAGGCAGGCTGAGAGCATGGGGGTGGTAGGGATCCTGAAAATTATTGACATAACACCAATCCGAGGGTATCGGTTTGGTGACCGCCATCTCTTCCAAATACCTGCGGACGGCGGTGGTACGCCCCGTACCGGGCATGCCAGACACATAGATATTGAAGCCTTTCTCCTTGATACCCAGCCCAAATTGCATGGCGCGAATGGCGCGATCCTGACCCACAATCGTTTCCAGGGCGGTGAGCTCCTGGCTGGAATCACAGTTAATATTATCCGATCCACACACTTTGTAGACGTTTTCCGCGGTTAATTCAGTTACCATAAGAACCACCTCTTGACTATTGTCATAACGAATCTTTATGCAAAGAAGCGTCGATAGAACCAGCGCTTGACCAGCTCATCCTAGATTACAGTGGGCTTTCTAATGATACGCTAGCTATCGTGAACCGGCACCAGTAATAACGGTAAATGTGTTTGGGTAGCGATTTTTGGCGTCACACTACCAGACCAGAAGGCATCTGAAGCCGTCTTGCTGTGCGTGCCCAGGATGATCATATCTGCTTGAAATTCTTTGGCTACTCGCACTATCTGCTTGGCTGGGTCACCGCGCTGCACCTCTCCGGTGACCGGGATATGCTTGTCGATCAGCTTTCCCATCAGCCCTACAAGATACAATTCACCCTCTTCACAGTCCATATCCAGCAACGCAGATGTGGCTGTAGGCAGTAGGACGGCAGAGGCCGCCTGCTCGCCTGGCAATGTGGATAGTTCAGGGATGACCATTACCAAGTGCAAGCTGGCGCGGCAAGTTTGTGAAAGCTCAACTGCCATATCCAAACCCGCTTCATGATCTGGGTCACCATCCAGCGGCACAAGGATACGCTGGCAGCTACACGATTCTACCCTCAGCTCCTTCTCCGGAGAAAGCAGCAACACTGGAACATCCCCCATATTGAGCACATCCTGAGCAATATTGCCGAAAATGCGTTTCTGTAAGCCACTTTGCCCATGAGCACACATCGCGATCAGGTCCACACCCAGCTCCTTGCTGTGCTGGACGATGCTGTTGGCAACATTCTTTTCAGCGCTGGTATGAACGTGCCGGTCAACGATTATCCCGGTTGGGAGTGATTGGCTGACCTTATCCAGGTAGGCGGATGCCTCCTGCTGGTTGGTCAGGTGACGTTCACCATGCACGGTATCGGGTGGGTTCTGCTCAATCACATGAAAAAGGATGAGTCTGGCCTGATTTTGCTGAGCAAGTAACCCTGCCAGGGGTAATACCGTCTCTGACAACTTTGAGCCATCCAAGGGGACGAGGATATTTTTGATAGTCATGTCATTTACCTGAAAATATTTGCACGAGTAAATAAATATTCAAGACGACGATCAATGCCGCCACGAGGCTCGCAATGATAGTGGTGACTTTCGTGTTTACCAATACCTTCATGAGCTTGCGCCGAGAGGTAAAGATGATCAGTGGAATGACCGCAAAGGGTAGTCCAAAACTAAGCAAAACCTGGCTGATGACCAGTGTGCGGGTGGGATCTAAACCGATCAGGATGACCACCAGGGCGGGTAACATGGTAGCGATCCGCCGAATCCATACCGGGACATGCCATTTGAGGAACCCCTGCATAATCACCTGCCCGGCCATCGTTCCAACCGAAGATGATGACAAGCCGGATGCCAGTAGTGCCAGAGCAAAGAACACACTAGAAGCTTTTCCCAACAGCGGCTGCAGGGTCTGGTGGGCTTCCTGGATGGTACCCACGCTGGTGAGGCCAGTCCGGTAAAAAGTCGATGCTGCCATCATCAACATAGCTCCATTGATCAAACCCGCCACACCCAAAGCAATGACCACATCCACCAGCTCAAATTTAAATAGAAGGCGAAGTTTGGCGGGAGTGCGGACTACGATTCGCCTTTGTGTCAGGGCTGAGTGGAGGAAGATCACATGTGGCATGACTGTCGCACCCAGGATACCTGCTGCCAGTAGCACAGATTCTGAACCAGAGAATTGGGGTACAAGAGCATGATACACCACCTGCCCCCAATCAGGGCGCCCTAGGATGGTTTCGATCAGATAGCTGATCGATATGACCCCAATCATGGCAGTGATAACCGCTTCAAGAGGCCTGAAGCCGTAGCGTTCAAGACCTAGGATGACAAAGGTGATGATTGCGGTGATAAACCCTGCAATCCATAGTGGAATACCCAACAGGAGATAAAACCCCAGCGCTGCCCCCAGAAATTCTGCCAGATCAGTCGCCATGGCGACAATTTCCATCAGTATCCACATCCCGATTACTACCGGGCGTGGAAAGTTCTCGCGGCAAAGCTCGGCCAGGTTCTTACCACTGGCGATTCCCAGCTTGGCAGACAAGGTCTGGATCAACATCGCCATCAGATTGGTGGCGACCACCACCCATAACAGGGTGTAACCAAACTGAGCCCCACCCTGGATGTTAGTGGCAAAGTTCCCCGGATCCATATAGGCTACACTGGCGATGAATGCTGGACCCATAAAAGGCAACAGGCGTGCCAGACCGCGCTTTTTACTCTTTCCTGAAAGGATGAGTGCGGCAGCCCTTTCGGTGCTGCTTGGTTCTACGGGGGAAGGTTTGTCTTTCGCCATGATCAAGTAAATTTATATCATAAATAGATTTCTTGTGTGTCTCATTAACCCTCGATCACATCATCGTTGATGGATAGTATCATGTTTATCCGGCAATTCAAATTCCTTGAAGATGATTATACGATTAATAGCACCCTCCCCGGAAGGGAGGAGAGGACTTCCAGGGAGGGCAAACCAACCAAACTGTTCTACTTACCTATTTCAACTTTTTCTAGCCCCCTGCGAAAGCTCATCAACCGCTTTTAATAGTTGTTCATCCTGATTACTTTGCAGCTGAGTTGCAGTCATTTCATGGCCAGCGTCAGGCACAAAAGGAACAACACTACTTGCCAGGCTGACATTCACATCTGGAGTAATGCCCTTATGCCAAATCACACGCCCGTTGGGTGTGAGCCATTCCTCGGTGGCTAATAATAACTCAGAGCCATCCGAGAGCTTGAACCCGTTGAGTACCGTACCAGTCCCAAAAGTTGTCTCACCAATCAATGTTCCCCGGTGAGCATCCTGCAATGCTCCAGCGACGATTTCAGCGGCACTCCCGGTACCCTGGTTCACCAATACAACCATGGGTATATTCACTGCCAACCCACCTGATTGAACCGGAACAGCCTGTTCCTTCCCCTGAGAATTCTTGACCAATAAGACGTTCCCGCTGCCCAGGAATTGGCTGGTTACACCAATGGCTTCATCCAACAAGCCACCTGGATTATTCCGCAAGTCTAATATGATGCTGGTGGCACCTTGTGCCTGGATTTGCAGTAAGGCGGTACGTAAATCTTTGGTCACACCCAGGCTGAATGCTGCGATCCGTACATCTGCGATGGTTGTACCGGGCAGCATTACCCAGCTAACGTTTTGAAGAGTTATTTTCGCCCTGGTGATAGTTAAATCCCTGATTGCGCCAGTGTTTGGATCTTGCAGGGTAATGGTTACCTTCGTCCCGGCTGGCCCTAAAACCTTACTGACCACATTATTAAGGCTCAATCCCGTCAGGCTTACCCCGTCCACCTTCAACATGATGTCACCCGGCTTCACCCCGGCTGTCTGTGCGGGAGAGCCATCAATTGGAGTGACGATGACCACCTGACCATCCTTATTCATCGCGACCTCAGCCCCAATGCCTTCAAATGAGCCCTGGGTGAAGTTATTCTCTTCCTGGACCATCTGCGGGGTTAAGAAGCGACTGTGACCGGTATCACCAAGCGCATCTACCATCCCACTGATCGCGCCATACTCAAGCTGGGTCTGTTGCACAGCATTTTGATCAACATAATTTTGTTGGATGATCTGATAAGCCTGGTTAACCAGATCCAATCCAGCAGATTGAGTTTGTGTCCTGGCTGGGGTAAGGGCAGGGGTAATAAGAAAGTGATCTACCAAGACGCCACCTGCAAATCCAGCGCTTAAAAACACAGGCAGCAAAAGCAGGTAAATTAGAATGCGCACACCACGACGATTGAACATAAGCTCACAGCTTTCTTACCCCCTCGCCACCTCCCCCAACTCGCTGTTTGATTGGGGGAGGTAGAAGGGAGAAAACCATGTTGTTTACTGACTCGGGCGGCTGCCCAATGTTATTTGCACAGTCTGGGTTTGACCGTTGCGCAGGACTGTCAGGGTCACTGTTTGCCCAACCTGGGTATGGATCGCCAGGTACGCAATGATATCTGACATACTGTTGACGGTCTGCCCATCGATGGCGGTGATGATATCTCCACCGACGGTACCCTGAACACCATTGATGGTCACAACCGTGTTGCTCGCTTGCAGACTTGCTTTGTCAGCTGGTCCACCGGTTGAAACCTGCCCAACGAGTGCACCCCGCGTATCGGTGGGAAGATTCATTGCCTGAGCAATATCAGGGGTCATATCGGTACCACTGATACCCAGATATGGATGGTCGTACTTACCTGACGAAATCAAGGCTGGGACGACTTTCGAAACAATTTCTGCCGGGATAGCAAAGCCGATACCCGAGCTCGATCCACTGGATGATTCGAGGGCTGACGTGACACCGATTACCTGACCCTGATCATTGACCAGAACACCACCAGAGTTGCCTGGATTGACGGACGCATCGGTCTGGATCACATCAGGAATGGAATACGAAGCGCCACTTGCTTGATCAACCTGACTGGATGGCAGATCACGCCCAAGACCTGAGACATTACCTACTGTCATTGACCCTTCAAATCCATAGGGGTTGCCAATGGCAATCGCGATCTCGCCTACCTTCACCTGGGTTGAATCGGCCATGGTCACCGGTGATAGCTTATCAGCAGGTGCATTTACCTTAATGACAGCTAAATCACTGTATGGATCCTGACCGACAATCGTTGCTGGGACGGTTGTGCCATCAGAGAAAGCTACCTCGATTTTCGTGGCACCATCAACGACATGGTTGTTGGTGACGATATCACCCTTCGTATCCCAAACAAAACCAGAACCCAAAGCTGAGGAGTATTGAGGTGTCTGGGACTGGTTATTGTTATTGAATCCTGGAAATCCCTGGAAATTACTACTTGTCGCTGGCATCTGTACACTGATATTGACTACTTGTGGACTGACTGTCGAATAAATGGATTCCAACGTGCTTTCATAAGCTGTCAGTAGGTCGGAACCGACTGGAATAGCTGCTGGAGCAGTCGTTGTAATGCTGTTGGTTGAAGATGCTGTGCTCCCACTGGTTGATGGAGCGACCCCCGTTGATGTTTGTGGTGCTGTCTGCGCCACATTTACCTGGCTGACTATTTTGGACAATGCTGCTGTTACCCCACTGCAGGCTGAAAGCAACATCACCGCGACAATGAAAACACTGGTTAGACTTAAAATCTTCTTGTTCATGGGTTCCTCCCGAATTATCTCTTAGGTTAATTTTCCGAGATTTATCGCAATCATAGTCCCCCGATGTCGGTTTCGTCCTTATCTCATGCCTATGGATAGCTTAAGCTAAGCTTATGGTACTGCATTGACAACACGAATAAGGGCGGGTTGCGCGCAACCAATCAAGGTTGCATTAAGCCCGCCCCTACTGCTGTTATGATGACAGCTAACGAGATGTTAATTCGATGGTGTATTCGTTGGCTCTGTTCTCACCAACGGCAGGTGAATGATGAATTGGCTGCCTTTGCCAGGTTCACTTTCTAGGCTGATCCTGCCCCCGTGAGCCGCCACCAGATCACGTGCAATGCTCAATCCCAATCCCATCCCCTGCTTGAACCGCCGTCCCTGGTTACCGCGGTAAAACGGCTCGAAGACCTTTTGTTGCTCCTCAAGCGCAATCCCAGAACCATTATCCTTCACCCGGATCAATATCTCCTCCCCCTCAACCCCTGCACTGATCGAAACCATCCCTCCAGCATGGGTATATTTGATGGCATTGCTTACCAGGTTTTCCACAGCAGATGCCAGCCGAACCGGGTCAGCTGAAATCTCTGGCAAGTCCATTGGGATATCGGTCTGCCAGGTCAGGTGCTTGTCTTGCGCCGCTTCCTGCCACGGGCGGATCACCTTAGGCAGCCATTCACTTAATGCAATTGGTTGGCTCTCCAGCTCAAGCGTACCCAAAACCTGATCATGCAGGTGTGCCAGGTCGTCCAGCAAGTGCTGGAGACGGGCAGTTTGATCGTCCATACCTGCGGTCAGATCCGCCAGGAGCTGTGGATCACGGTCTGCCCCACCAGCCAGCGCTTGGATCGCAGAGCGCAGGGCTCCCAAGGGACGCCCAAGCTCGTGCACGAGATTCGCCAACAGCTGCCTGCGGGCTTTCTCCAGGCTGGTCAAGCGCTCATTGAGGAAATTGAACGATTCGGCCAACAGTTGGATTTCTTCCGGTCCACGTTCTTCCACCTGTACCTGCCGGTTTCCATGAGCCAGTTCGTTGATCGCCTTGGTCACCTGACGAATCGGCTTGCTCAAATTAACCGCCAGGCTCCAGCCCAGGATGATCCCTACCAGTAGACCACCTGCCAGGATGCCTACAATCACATAGCGGGAGCGCGTAAATTCTGCGTAGAGGGTATTATATGTGTACGACATGCGCAGAATGCCAATCAGCTGCTGACTTTGATTGAGCACCGGTACAAATACATCAATCACCTCAGAAGGTGAGGAGATGTTGTAATAGGTGTAACTTGCCACCTGCCCGGCTCGCGCTTGTGCTACCCCGGCAAAATCGAGGACGATACCGATCAAACGTGCTTCTTCAGGGTCCGATGAAGCTAGCAGCTGACCAGCGGGGCTGATGAACTCCACCCTGGCGCTGATATCATGCCGTAAATGCGTCAGGTAATACTCAGCATAAGCAGGGTTTGCCCAGAGCTCCGCTTCATCACCAGCCACGTTTGCCAAAAGGACAGCATTGGTCATCAATGCTCTCGATAGACTCGGCAGCAGCACGCGGGTTTCGATCAAGTTCGTTAGGGCTACCCCGATAATGGGGATGATGACAAGCAAGGGTAATGCATGGCTGAGGACCAAGCGCGAACGCAAGCTGCGAAACATCAGACTGCCTCCGGCATAAGCTTATAGCCAACCCCGCGCACGGTGACAATTCGCCGCGGATGACTGGCAACCTTCTCGATTTTTTCTCTCAGCCACCGAATATGGACATAGACCACCTGTGGTTGACCGATGAACTCAGCTCCCCACACGGTACCAAGCAACTCATCCACGGTGAATACCCGCCCAGGATGAAGCGCCAGGGCATGCAGGAGGTCGAACTCCCTGCGCGGGAGCTCGATCTGCTTTCCCCGCAGGGTCACCGAACGTGTTAATGGATTCACCACCAGGTCACCTACCACCAGTGGTGCACTCATTGAAGCAGTCTGATCTGCCAGAGAAACCTTCGTGCGTTCGAACCGTCGCAGAACTGCCTTAATATGCGCTACCAGGACGTTAAAATCAAATGGTTTGGTGATGTAATCATCTCCGCCCAGCTCCAGCCCCAACGCTTCATCCAGCTCTCGCCTGCGGGCAGTGATAAAAATAACCGGCAGGTCGAATTGATCTTTGAGCAGGCGCATGGCATCCAATCCATCCATGGCAGGCAGGCTGATATCCAACAACACCAGGTCGGGTTTCTCCAGCTGCACCTGTAAGAGAGCAGTCTCTGCGCTCTCTGCAGTACTGGCACGGTAACCCGCCTGTTCCAGGTTGAATGCCAGGCTGCGTCTCATCAGGTCATCATCGTCAACAATCAGGATATGTTTCGCCACGAGTCCTTCCCATTGTTTCGATCCCACAGTATACGTTTATCTAGTATAACGAACATTTCCGTTTTTGCGTATATAATAAACATCAATGACCCCCAAGTTTAACCACATACTCATCCTCTTCATCATCATTATCCTGCTTAGCCTCAGCAATCAGACCTTATCTGTCGGGCAAACACCTGGTAGCACATCTTTTTTTCCCATTATCTCATTTGATCCAACAGGATGGATTGGACCTTATGGCGGGTATATTGTAGCCGTCGCAGTTGACCCATCCAATCCACAAGTGGTTTATGCTGGTTCATTTGGATCTGGTATGTATAAAAGCATGGATGGAGGGTTAAGTTGGCAGGCAGCCAACCAAGGTCTAACTAATCTTTATATCAATTCCCTGGCAATTGACCCGAAACAACCTTCCACCTTGTATGCCGGTACGTATCGAAACCAGGTGTATAAATCACAGGATGGTGGGAATTCGTGGACATGGTCAGGGTCTGGAATGCAGGATCAAGCCATAGTCTACACCATCGCCATTGATCCTTTTATGCCCTCCACGCTTTTCGCTGGTACGCGGGGTATTTCCAATAATAACAATCCACCCTGGAATGGAGTGGTATATAAATCCGTGGATGCTGGTTACACCTGGACTCCGGTTTTAGCAGATGTGGGTGGTGTAGATGCCCAGGATTGGGTTTATTCGCTTGCTGTCGATCCCAATGCCCACGACACGATCTATGCTGCCACGCACGAGCACGGACCATATAAGAGCTCTTATTATGGAGACATCGACACCTGGTACACAATCCAAAATGGGATAAACAACTCATACGGTCTATCCGGTAGAGCCATAATTATCAGCCCGGATATTATAAATTGGCCCACACTTTTTTATGGCGTGTGGCACTCAGACGCTGTATACAAATCTCCCAATGGAGGTAGTTTTTGGTTCCCCTCCAATAAGGATATACTATGGACCAAGGTGTACAGCATCTCTCTCGATCCCACCCATGTCGATACAGTCTATCTGGCAACCTTTAACCACGGGATTATGAAGACAATCGATGGTGGCCTCACGTGGCAGCCAGGTGGTTTGCAGGAAGATCAAATCTACAGCCTTGCTATTAACCCAATCTCTTCAGCCAATCTCCTCGCTGGTACCGATGGAGATGGACTTTACCGCAGCACCAATTCCGGTTCAATCTGGCAGCACAGCAATACTGGGATCGATAATGCCATGGTGACCTCGGTGGTCCTTTCTCCAACCGATCCTCATACGATCTATGCGAGCCTTTACGGGGCAGGGGTGTTTCAAACCGAAAATGGTGGGCAAGCCTGGAGTGAAATTAACGCTGGTTTAACGGATAAATTCGTGCATGATCTGGTCATGGATCCTGCTCATCCAGGGCTACTTTATGCTATGACCGATACCGGGGGGTTGTTCCAAAATGACCTGAACGCTGGTAACGGATGGAAGAGTGTCGGGCAAGGCCTGCCACTTACAAACACCCTCACGCCAGCCTACCCGGCTGATCATCCCTTCGCCACTCGTGAGGTACAGGAAGAGCTCGTAGCTCCACAGGATACTATATCTACAATCCAAGCGGCCAGTGTCAACTTGTTGACAATGGTTTATGCTCCTTCGGATCCGCATATTGCTTTTATAGGCACTGCTGGGTCGGGAGTGTATAGAAGCATGGATGGTGGCACAAGCTGGCAACCTGCCGGGTTGGTTGGTAAATCCATTTTCAGCCTGGCAGTTGATCTAACCGATCGTGATCTGGTCTATGCAGCTACAGAAATCTCAGGCAGTATAAAGATCAGCCCAGATGGCGGGAGCACCTGGATAGACTCTTACCTACCAGTGACTTTTTATTCTTTGACTGCTTCCCCGATAAACCCGGGAGTCTTGTATGCGGGCACGAGCAGCGGCATATATCGTTACCAATCTGGAACCTGGTCAGCATTGGGTCTGTCTGATCAGAAGGTTACAGCTGTTGCACTAGACCCAACCCAGCCGGACTTGATTTATGCAGGGACAACTTCTGGTGCTTATTTCTCCAAGGATGGGGGTCTCTCATGGAAATTTGTAGATGAAAATATGCGCAACCATACTATCCAATCCATCACCTTCGATCCAACCATCCCCAATTTGGTATATTTCAGCACCAATACCCACGGGATCTTCATGGTGTCGATTGGTTTTTGAGTGGTTTTAGTTCAACACACATAACGACGCAATCGTTATGATACATAGATATCGAACATGATATACATCCACAATGCCACCCTTTTTACCCCTTCAGGGTTACTCGACCACGGAGCCATGCTCATCAATGGTGAGACGATCACTGCAGTGGGTCGCGAGGGGGATCTGCCTTGCCCGGCTGACGCCCATCTTTTCGATGCCAAAGGACAAAACCTCGTCCCAGGCTTCATTGACCTGCAGATCAACGGTGCGTTTGGCATGGATTTCACCAGCAGTCTGGAGACCATCTGGCAGGTGGGTGAACGTCTGACCGGCTTTGGAGTGACCTCTTTCCTCCCCACCATCATCTCTTCCCCGCCCGAAATCACCCGTAAAGCACAAGCATGCCTACAAAAAGGGCCTCCCAATGGTTATCATGGTGCCAGGGCGATCGGGTTGCACCTCGAGGGTCCTTATCTTAACCCTGAAAAACATGGGGCCCATAATCCAGATTATTTATGCCAACCGCAACCAGAAGTATATGAACACTGGAGCCCCGCCAGCTTCGTGCGTCTGGTGACCCTTGCTCCCGAGCTACCCGGTGCTATTACAGCGATACAAACCCTGGTTAAACATGGTGTGGTGGTTTGCGCGGGGCACTCACAAGCCAGTCTCGATCAATCGCAAGATAGCTTCAAAGCCGGGATCCGCTATGGCACGCATTTATTCAATGCCATGCCTCCTTTTGACCACCGCCGACCAGGGTTGGTTGGGGCGCTCCTGGCAGACCATCGCCTCACAGCCGGCATGATCGTGGATGGAATCCACCTGCACCCCGTGACGGTAAAACTAGCCTGGCAAACCCTGGGACCGCAGCGCACCAGCCTGGTGACGGATGCCATGGCTGCCCTGGGTATGCCATCAGGAGAATACTCTTTGGGTGGACGCACTGTGTATGTAGATGGTTCTTCTGCCAAACTCACGGACGGTCTCCTGGCAGGCAGCCTGCTAAGCCTGGACCAGGCGCTGAATAACCTGGTCAAATTCACAGGATGCAGTCTGGAAGAAGCGTTACCCACGATCACCCGGGTACCAGCCCATCTGCTCGGGCTGGATTCATCTCTTGGTAACCTTATCGTGGGTGCCAAAGCGGATCTTGTTCTCCTAACCTCTGATATGCAGGTTACTGGAGTTTGGCTCAACGGACGGCAGATACTACCAGCTCCCGATTGATCCTCGTCCATCCTGATGCTGTCTGAAGCCCCCCAAAAAACAGCCTGTAACTTAAATTGTGTTTCTTGTTCCTCTGGTATGATTCATGCACACTCATAGATACTAACGGATTCATTCAATAACGAGTATATACACATGGTTCTCTACTCATCCTTCAGCTCAAAATATCATTATTCCATCCACGAGGCGGCTTATGGCAATTAAGGATGAACCCATGAATCCTGTGCAATCCAATATAAGCCTATCAGGTGTGAAGGATCACAACTTTTTCGCCGAGCCTTTGTGGACGGTTGAAGATGTGGCTGACTACCTCCAGCTGCAACCCGAAACCATTCGCTCCATGGCACGGCGTGGTGAGCTGCCAGCCATTAAACTCGGTAAAGTTTGGCGTTTTCAAAGGAACGCCATCCACTCCATGATCCTTAGTCAGGACTTGACGAATAGCCTCCAGATGCATCCAGGTCAGCCAGAAACATCTATTATTTATGGAAAAACTTGACCAAGGAGCCTGGGATATCAGTAACCACAATCTGACACTAGAAACATTCAGTCAGATGAGAATAGTAAACCCGTTCGACCTTCTAAGGAGAATGTCGGAATGACGGAGTATATAAGTAAGTTAAACGAAATTCCTATGTTCCGTATTGGCTATTTTTAACAACCCAGGCGAGGAGTTGATTATGGTTATCTGTCCCAAATGTAAAGCTGAAAACAGACCAGAAGCCGCATTTTGCGCTCGTTGCGGTACGATTTTATTCGCACAACCTACCCCACCCAAACCTCAAGAGCTAGCTGTTCCATCCAAGTCTCCAGAGCAAATCGCTCCATCACAATTCCCAGAGAAAAGTGCTCCACCTGAGGTTGCAGAACAACCTGCTCCATCTGTACCTGAGGTGCAAACGGTCTTGCCCCAAGGCTTACAGAGGCGACCGGAGGGAGCATTATTTGGCGATCGTTTTCGATACGACACTCTGTTATTCCAGGATGAGCATGAGATCCGTTACACCGTCACAGAGATCAGCCAACCTGACAATCCTTCCGTACGGATTTGTTCCAATCCTGAATGTCGCACGGTTCACTGCCCTGTCGGTCAGGATGCCGAAAATTTCTGCACTCAATGCGGGCATCCCCTGGAACAACGATCCCTTTTATTCCAACTCCAGGAAGTAGATACAGATCGATTTGGTGCAACTCAACCGGTAATTGACCTTCATCTGGTACACGCCAATATTCATCCCCCGGTCGCGACGTTCCAACAAGAAATGCCTGGCGGTGTGTGTTACTGCCTGGCTACTCCTTATTCACAAAACCTGCCCTCCCAACCTGAGATATCCGAGGTGCTGGATTGGGGTGTGCAGCTTGCCCAGGCACTCGATTATCTGCAGGCAAAAGGGATCGTTTTGGGAGAAGAGTTCGATTCATCCACCATAGGGTTGGCAGAGAATAAAGTCGTATGGAGAAATTTCAGCTCAGCCCGCATCTTACCTATGCTGACAGACCGGGAAAAGATTAATAATGTACGCTTGCTCGTGCTTGCAATGTACTCCCTGATTACCGGTAGAACCACCTACAGCATGGATCCATACCTACCACCAGCATTGAATGAATTATTCGAAAAGGTGCTGGTTGGGGAAGGTTTTCTCAGCGGTGCTGACCTGACCCACGAGATTGAACTGGTGAAATCAACGGGGCTTTCACGCCTCAAACTGGATCATCAGGTCGGAAGACGCACCCATCCAGGAAAGGTGCGCACCCATAACGAAGATAGCTTGCTAAGTATTGAGCTCACCAGTATCCTCCAGGGCAACATCCAACCCATTGGTTTATTCGGCATCGCTGATGGACTGGGCGGTCACGCTTCTGGTGAGCTAGCCAGCAGCCAGGTTATTCAAACAATCGCCCATAAGGCGGCTCCCGAGCTTGTGGCGCTTCAAAATCCAACCTTTGAAGAATGCGGTGACTGGCTCAAGCAAACTGTACAGGCAGCCAATAAGGCAGTGTACGAAACCCGCCAAAAAGCAGGTAACGATATGGGATCGACCCTGGTCCTTGGGTTGATCATTGGTAGTCAGGCTTATCTGGTCCACCTGGGAGATAGCAGGATTTACCTGGTCAATAAGGGATCCATCCGACAGCTGACCACCGACCATTCACTTGTCCAGCACTTGGTCGCCATAGGACAAATCAGCCCGGATGAAGCTCGTTACCACCCGCAGCGCAATGTAATCTACCGGAGCCTGGGTGATAAGACTGAGGTCGATGTGGATCATTTCACCACGCAGCTTTTCCCAAGCGACCGGCTACTCCTGTGTTCCGATGGACTTACCAATATGTTGGACGACCAGACGTTATTAAAGATTATCCTGCAAGCCCATTCACCTCAGGAAGCCTGCGATCAATTGATAGACGCGGCCAATCAGGCCGGTGGTGAGGACAATATATCAGTCATTGTGGTTGAAGTTATTGCGTATTAATTCAAAATTCTCTGACCCTTCATCCAGGCATTCAATGCTGAAGAATCCTGGAAGCCTGGGAAGTTTGATCTTCCTTTCTCTCATGATCATCTTCGCTGGGGTAGCTTGTAATTCATCCAGTAAAACGATTGAGGTCAAACCATCGAGCACGCAAACTTCTGAAGGCGTATCGGCCAATCCTACTTCCTCCAGCCCGACTGTGGAGAATCCAATCATAACCGCTTCACCCAGTGAAACATCTAAACCTTCACAGACTCCCAGTCTTATACCTACCCAGACTTCATCCGTGGTGCCAACGATTACATCATCTCAAACACCAACCAAAACCTCTCCACCTACCCCCACCACCACCTATGCTATTCTGAGAGGCACCGTGCTTGAGCAAGCCAATTGTCGTTATGGACCTGGCGCAGCCTATTTGTATAAATATGGTTTGTATGCAGGAAATAACTTGGAGATTATTGGACGTAACGAGCCAGGCACCTGGATTGTCATACAAGCTATTGGAGGCAGTAATCCATGCTGGGTCAAGGCATCATTGATGGATATCCATGGGGAGGTGATGAGCGTGGCACCCGCTTCCCTGCCCCTGCCACAATCGCCGTATTATGGACCAGTGACCGGCGTCTCAGCTGTGCGCAAAGGGGACGATGTGATTATTTCGTGGGATCCAATCTACCTGAGGGCGGGGGATGACTCGCTGCAGTACCCCTACTTGATCGAAGTCTGGTCGTGCAAGGATGGACAGCTCACTTTCAACCCGATTGGCTCATGGGAAACCATTGTGACTGTGAAGGATAAATCAGGCTGTTCCGTGGCTACGCATGCCAGGGTATATGGAGTGGAGAAGCACGGTTATACCGCCTGGGTGACCGTCCCGTGGCCGATACCATAATGAACTTGTGCTTTCTAAAAAACCGAGTTAATATAATAGGAACAACCCGAGATTAGTAAATTATCAAGTTTTCATGATTGATATATGTTATCTGACAACAAATTCGATAATCCTGCTCATGGTTTCAGATTTCCTGATTGGAAATATTATGGGTCATCGTCTTGGGAAGCTCACTCCGAAATGATCAAGCAATTTCATCCTAAGAAGAGAATAATTACTTGGGATCTAGCTTTGCAATAAAAAAAACAGTAAGTAGGAGTTTTTACCATGCCAACGATCTGCCCCAACTGCCTGCGCCGCGTACGAACAGATGCCAATTATTGCGGTTTCTGCGGGACCAACCTGGTACCAGCAAGCCTGAACAGATCTTCAATCGCACCACTTTCATCAATGGATAATGCAGGTACCAATAAAAATTTCACCCCCCAATCGAGAACAAAAACCAAGGGGGGCAAGACTGGGCGCGCAGGGGTAATGATTCCAATCCTTCTTTTATGCCTGGTGATCTTTCTGGCGCTGATCGTGCGCTTCTGGCCAGTTATCAGCGCCTACATAGGGCAAGTCTTTTCGTCTTTGCTGCTTGGTTAGGTCATTCTCAACCCAAATAAGAAAAAACATCGCTAAATCAGTTTGGAATTATCCTCCCATTAATATAATTATCCACCTTTAAATAGTGCCCTCCATCTCTTCTTATTCAATGCACTCCAACCAGCACCAGACTGGTTGGAGTTTTTTTAATCATATTCCTTTAATCCAAGGATGATATACTCGCTTTTCGACTGCTAGCAGCCACCGTGAATACTGTGTGGAGTACATTAATCTGTATATAGTGGGCGAAAAGATGCTCTATCATATCTTCACGATACTTTACGTCATTTCGTTGGCTTGTTTATCCATCTACGGATTGCAGGCGTTATTGATGTCGCTGCTCTTCCTGGTGAAGTGGAAGCGCAACCCACCCACACCACCCGAGCCACAGAATTGGCCGTTAGTGACGATGCAGTTACCTGTATACAATGAAAAGTATGTCATCGAGCGGTTGATCGAGTCTGTCAGCAATCTTGACTACCCCTCCAATAAACTTTCCATCCAGGTTCTTGATGATTCCACCGACGAAACCACATGCCTCGCTGCCAGACAGGTGGAATACTATCAGCGCCATGGGGTCAACATCACCCTGCTCCATCGCAGGGTACGATCAGGCTTCAAAGCTGGCGCGCTGGCAGCCGCACTACCAAAGGCGCCTGGTGATCTTATCGCAATCCTGGATGCGGATTTCCTGCCGCCCAAGGATTTCCTACGGAGGTCGGTGCCATTCCTGGCAGCTGACCCGCAGCTCGGTATGGTCCAGGCACGCTGGGGTCATCTCAACGCTGATTACAACCTGGTGACGCGTGGTCAGGCGATGCTCATCGATGGGCACTTCGTCATTGAGCAGACCGCCCGCAGCCGTTCAGGGCTGTTATTCAATTTTAACGGGTCGGGGGGCGTCTGGCGAAAAGCCTGCATCATCGATTCAGGAGGTTGGCAGGATGACACCCTGGCAGAGGACCTGGACCTTTCATACCGGGCGCAGCTTAAAGGCTGGCGTATTTCCTACTTGCCCAATCTGGTAATTCAGGGTGAAATTCCACCCCAGATCACAGCCTTCAAAATGCAACAATACCGCTGGGCACGTGGTGCCATTCAGGTATTACGGAAGCACTTCTCGAAACTAATTGCGGGCGAGCAGCTATCCATACAGCAACGCCTAATGGCATTTCTGCATCTGAGTGGATACCTCACCCACCCCCTGATGCTTGTTTTCACTATTTCAAGCCTCCCGGTCGTTTTGGATAGGGGTCATGGGTTGCCCTATTT
>JBAPSY010000104.1:0-5586 GCA_049281855.1 Anaerolineales bacterium | reverse complement strand
TGGCGTTTTCCATCTTTCTGCAGGAAATGGCTCTGGCTGTTTGGCTGATCGTTAAAGGATTCAATCCATCGGCAATCGCTTCTCTGTCTGCGAAAACAGCGACGAACGAGCTTTTAAGCGCGGCATAGATTTGCAATATAGGGGAGAGGGAGGGCCGAAGACCCTCCCTAAACCCTCCTTGCTCAGTTACATGTAAATGCTCGTGGAATAGACCTTAAAAAGCGGACACAACACATCACAAGGAGAAAGCAAAATGTTAAAAAGAGGTTCGATAGTTCTCTCAATATGGAGCGGCGTCAATTTTCTTATCTCCTCCTTGATACTGACCATTGTCGTCTTTCATTATGGAAACTCACCGCTTCTGGTAATGGTGTTTGAAAAATCTGAAATCGCTAGACTTGACGCCAGAGTCATTTCGGCTCTCAATTGTTTGACAATCCTGTATAACTCTTACGCGATTGCCCTCTCAGTACTGGTTTGGTTCGTTATCCGGATATGTCTAAGCAAAGGTCAAAAATGGGCATTTTGGGCGTTGTTGATCACGATTGGCTTTGTCGAGATATTGGCCTTTATCGCCTCCGCACCCCTCGGAAACGCACGCTGGCAAGTGAATATACCTCTGAGCGCTTTATACATTGTGGGCATTGGCCTGTCGGGCTATTCCCTGTTCAAAGGAGATAAAAAATGAATTCAATCAATAAGACCGCAAGAATCGCAGGTATCCTCTATTTCATGTATATTGTAACTTCGATCATTGGAAATGAGTTTGGTCGCTTTGTATCCGTGGATGCCTCGGTAACGATCAATCAAATATTGACTCATGCTACGCAGTTTCGTATCGGTTTTGTAATCAGTCTATTCTCAGTTGTGTTTTTTCTTTTTGCTGCCTGGGCTTTGTACGTACTATTAAAACCGATTAACAAAAACATGGCTTTACTGTTCCTGTTATTAAATCTGGGTGGGTTTGCCATATGGTGTTTTAGTATGCTTAATCTATTTGCCAGCCTGCTGCTTTTGAGCGGCGCTGATTATTTGAAAGTATTCCAGCCAGATCAGCTACAAGCACTAGCGTTGTTATTTGTCAATTTATACAAAAATGGATATATTGTCGCCCAGATACCCTATGGCATCTGGCTCTTTCCTCTCGGTTATCTGGTTTTCAAGTCGAAATTTCTTCCAAAAATCCTGGGCATACTGTTGATTGCCGATGGTTTTGGTCTTTTGATATATGTTTGTCAGCGGTTCCTTTTGCCGGGCTACGAAGTAATATCGTACCCATGTATGGTGGTTAGTTTCATTGCTGAACTCTCTCTTACTTTGTGGCTTTTGATTAAAGGCGCAAAGGATCAGAAACCAACTTTAGCTGATGGTCAGAAATAAAAAAAGAATTCTATCGAGTAAAAAGGAAAGGTACAAAAATGAAAGCGATTGTATGCGCAAAATATGGACCGCCGGAAGTTCTTCAACTCAAAGAAGTAGAAAAACCTG
Organism: Anaerolineales bacterium; assembly: GCA_049281855.1. Classification (GTDB taxonomy): domain Bacteria; phylum Chloroflexota; class Anaerolineae; order Anaerolineales; family UBA4823; genus FEB-25. The sequence goes on along the minus strand of JBAPSY010000104.1, from coordinate 4,098 downwards.
TACCAAAGGATGATGAAGTACTGATAATAATTCGTGCAGCAGCAGTGACAGTTTCGGACTGTATAGTTCGAAGTGGTAAAGTAAATATCTTGCTATGGATCCCCATGCGCATATTTATCGGTTTCAAAAGACCAAGAAAACCTGTACTAGGATTAGAGTTAGCCGGAGAAATTGAAGCAATAGGCAAAGATGTAAAACGATTTAAAAAAGGTGACCAGATTTTTGCATCTACCGGCAAGCATTTTGGTGCTTATGCCGAGTACGCTTGTCTGCCGGAAGACGGAGTGTGCATGCCACAAGACAGTATTATGGCATTAAAACCGTCCAATATGACCTATGAGGAAGCCGCCGCTGTTCCTTCAAGAGGAACTTTAGCATTGCATTTTATTAGAAAAGGAAATGTCCAGAATGGACAAAAAGTTCTTATCTATGGAGCGTCTGGAGGGGTAGGTACTTTTGCGGTACAGCTTGCAAAGTGCTTTGGTGCGGAAGTTACCGGGGTATGCAGTACAACAAATTTAGAATTGGTAAAATCTTTGGGAGCTGATAAGGTAATTGATTACACAAAAGAGGATTTTACGAATAGAGGAGAATATTATGATTTTATCTTTGATGCTGTTGGAAAAAGATATAGCTCAAAACTACAGTATAAAAAAGCGCTAACTCCGACCGGGAAATTCATATCAGTCGATGAGGGGACACCAAAGTTATATCTGGAAGATTTATTCTTAATCAAGGAGTTGGTTGAAGCGGGAAAGATAAAACCGGTCATTGATAGAGTCTATCCGTTGGAACAGATGGCCGAGGCGCACCGGTATGTCGAAACAGGACACAAAAAAGGAAATGTGGTAATTACCCTGGGACAAAATAGCAAAACCTAACACCGGCTCCGGAGAGCAGCTCCGCTCCCAAGTATTAAATCTAACCCCATCCAGCGCTCAGAATCGAGGCAAGAGAATGCAAAAAGGCTGGACCAACCTGGAGACCTATACTGGAGTATGGTTGCCCACCCTACGCCAGGATTGAATCTTCAAAAACTATAACTAAAGGGAACAAATCTACTTCTCCATCGTCTTTTTGTGAAATGGTGCACAAAATTAATTATCTCTATCAACCACCAAAACTGGTGGAATTCTCTACACAAAAGAAAGAAGGAAAAAATGAAAAGGATCATTCCATTCACGATCGTATTGATGACACTGGCAGCTTGCACTGCGCCTTGGGTCCAGACAACTGAACCTGTTGCGACGGACATGCCTCAGGCGAATATGCCGAATCCTGCCTCGGTCTATTGCGAGCAGCAAGGGAACAAACTTGAGATTCAAACGGCTTCCGATGGCAGCCAATCCGGAGTATGTGTTTTTCCGGATGGCAGCACTTGTGACGAGTGGGCCTATTTCCGGGGAGAGTGCGGTCCCGCAGCACAAGCTAGCCCGACCCCTGCCATGACTGTTGAGGCAACCACAGATGCTAGTGGTGGTTACATGCCACCCGGTACCGCAGAAGAAATAAGTGATTGGTGGGGCGTCATCAAGAGTACAGAACCCGGTGCTCAGTATGATGACTACTTCGAGAGGCAGGACCTGGGGCAGATTATCTACTTTGGCATCGATTCTATGGACCCGGCGGTACAAGCGCAGATCAAGGAACTGCGCGACAGAGGCAAGATCGTTCACCTTTATGGTACCTTGCTGAGTAATGTACCCGACTACAACGGCTCGCAGATCCAGGTGGACCGCATCGAAGAACAAGCCTCAGGCGGTTACATGCCGCCAGGTACTTCAGAAGAAATAGCAGATTGGCGGGGTGTCATCAAGAGTACGCAGCCCGGTGCACAGTATGATGACTACTTCGAGTTGTGGACCAACGGGCAGATCATCTACTTTGGCATTGATTCTATGGATCCAGCGGTAAAGTCACAGATCAAGGCACTGCGCGACAGCGGCAAGATCGTTCATCTTTACGGTACATTATTCAGTAATGTGCCTGACTACAACGGCTCTCAGGTCCAGGTGGATCGCATCGAGGTTGACGGGTGACGATCCATCTTGTACTAGAGACCTGGATTTATGCTTGCAGCCAGTCCAAGTGACGACTGGCTGCAGGGGCATGCTTTTAAGTTTCGATAGCGACCACGATCTTTATTTTAGAGAGGCTTGGTTTGCTGCTCTTCTCCCGCTTAGTTCAGCCTCCACCTTTTGGAGTGTATTCTTATCCAGGTTGTATCCAAACCCGAAGATCAGAGCCGAAGCTGCAAAAAAGAAAATCGGGAAGCCGATGGTAAGCCAGATGATCGCAGTGATAACGTTCGCAGGCTGTGTCTGGCTGGTGGCTACGTATCCTGCCCAACCCAGAACATAGCCCGAGGTCGCTCCGGCAATACCTGAGGAGACTTTTGTAACAAAAGAACCTATCGAAGCCACGGCGGCTTCAGAGCGATATTTTATTTTATATTCGACATAGTCAATATTGTCTGCTGAAAGAACCTGAGTCACGGGCTGGAAGAAGCCCAAGATGAAACCCCCGATAATGGTGGATATGTAGATCAATGCCAGTGATGTGGGGTCTATCCACCGGATCGCAGAAACAATGATCATCGCCAGCGCGGCAACAATATAACTCCTTTTCTTGCCCAGCTTACGCAAAATTTGCGCGGCCAGGAATATACCCAGAAGGAGGCCAACCAGCTGTATCGGTGCAACCGCACTGGCCAGGGCCAGGTTTTTCATCACATAGGTAAAGAAATAGACGCTCACTACACCAGGAATGTATAATGCAGCAGAGAACATCAAACTATACATCGAGGTCACGAAAACTGGCCTTTGGATCAAAATATTCAGGAAGTCCTTCAGTGAGTGCTTGGTTTCCATATCGACCGGTACAACGCGTTCTTTTACGCCTAATGCTCCAACGATGCCAACGACAAGCACGGCACCTGTGACGATCAGGACAAGCGTGGAAAATGCTTTCAGACTCAGATCTCCAGCTGCCAATATCAGGGGAGCGATAATTGCTACGACCATCCCTGATACAATGGTTCCGAGTGCAATCAGCATCCCAAGACTGGAGCGCTCTTTAGGGTTGGCGGTCATCGCGGGGAGAAAACTGTTCTTCGGGATATCCATGTAGTCGAAGCTGAAACCGAGCACCAGGTAACTGATATAGGCGATCGTCAACTTGCCCGATGTGGCCCAGGCCGGGCCGAACCATAACAGCAGGAAGTTGAGACAGCATACGATCGTACCGCCGATCATCACGGAGCGATACTTTCCGAACTTTGTTCTGGGTAAACGATCGATCAAATACCCATTGATTGGATCACTGATGCCATCCATTATCTTGGAAAGCAGGAAGAGCGTCCCAATGGCGATGGGGTTCAATCCGATGACATTTGTGTAGAAGATCATCAGGTATCCTGAGGTCAAACCTAACAACGGATACGGGGCCATTGTTGCGAGCAAATAGGAGAGTTTCTCCCCGAACTTTAATTTCTCCTGGGCAATATCCCCGGAAGCTAGCGGTTGGATCGGTTGAGTAGAGGTTTTCATGATCCGCATCTCTTTTGAAGACTAGCTCTGAAAAATCTTTTGGAAATATGATACCAGTATTTACAGTCATGATCTGATTCAATAGGCTTTTCCACCGATATATTCAGCACCTCCATTTCGCCGCCCCTTTAGGACGGCCTCGCCTGGATCCCGCGCAGAAAGATGCGGCAGATATCCTGGTGGATCTCAGGAGCAGGCAGATTGTATTCCTGTATTGGATATAGGTGTTCGCAAGACCGTCCAATTGAATGGGCCGAATGATCATGCCTGGTGCCTGCCAGATATCGGGTTCATCCACCTCCACTCCGCCCCCGCTCTATGGGGATCCGTGGAGTACCTGCTTGGTCAGGGATCACGCCCCATTGTCTTTGCCTATTAGTAATTGTATTCGGTTGACATTCATATAATCTCCCTATTGCGCCATCTCGCTGTTACTGGGCTTTGCTGCTTTTTGAATTTTGGGGATGTGCTGTATACTTGATCTATGTCCGCTCCAATTTTAGCCACCAAACTTTATATCCCCCCACCTCGGTCTAAAATTGTCCTCCGC
>JBAPSY010000103.1:0-2360 GCA_049281855.1 Anaerolineales bacterium | reverse complement strand
TCGAAACTTAACCCATGCCTCCGATACAATAGAAAATGGCGAAAAGGAAGTCGCCTTATGGTTCTCCCCCCAGGAGCTGGTCTCATGGGAACGCGCCATTGATCAATGGGTATTTGAAGACTAGGTGCTCCATAACTCCTTATTTATTCACTGGATCAACCTCCCCATTTTCGTCCCGTGTTTCTTTCCACCTGAGATAAATCACGGTTCTCACGGAAGGGAACACGGAATATTTTAAGATATAATCAGACACTCTAAGGCCAATTTACCACATTAGCCTGTTCTTGAGGATTTAATGGTTCTATCCCCGACTGAGATCAATAGTAAACTAGAACGGATCCTATCAACCGTTCAAAAACCTGCCCGTTATATTGGCGGTGAGCTAAATCAGGTTGTTAAAAATTGGGATTCGATCGAAACCCGTCTTGCATTGGTGTTTCCCGATATCTATGACATTGGTATGTCTAATCTCGGATTAGCCATCCTGTACGAATTGATCAATGATCGCCCGGATGCACTTGCAGAACGCGTCTACAACCCATGGATTGATATGGAAGCTGCAATGCGCAGCACTGGCATTCCTTTATATTCTCTTGAAACCAGGCATCCTCTGTCAGCTTTCGATATTATAGGAATTTCACTTCCTTATGAGACCCTTTTTACCAATGCTCTTAATGCCTTGGATTTGGCAGGTATTCCAATATTTAACACTGAACGTCATGAAACTGATCCATTGGTCATTGCTGGCGGTCATGCAACTTTTAACCCTGAACCGATGCATTTATTTGTGGATGCCTTCGTTATTGGAGAAGGTGAAGAAGTCATCCATGAAATCATCGACGCGTATCAGATCTGGAAACGCTCCACCTTCTCCCGCCAGCAGTTATTGATCAATTTATCCTCCCTACCCGGTGTTTATGTCCCCAGCCTTTACCAGACGTATTATCACATGGACGGTACGATTGACCGGATTGAAAAGTTAGTCGTTCAGGCAAATTATCCAATCCTCAAACGAATTGTCCCACATCTTCCCCCTCCCCCTACTAGATTTATCGTACCCAATATTGAAACCGTGCATAATCGTGTACCGATCGAAATTATGCGTGGGTGTACACGCGGTTGTCGCTTTTGCCACGCAGGTATGGTATCGCGACCTGTACGTGAACGCAGTGTAGCCGAAATTGTTCAAGCTATTGATGTGGCCCTGAAACACACCGGATTCGAAGAGATAGGCCTGCTCTCCTTATCCTCATCTGACTATACGCATATCTCCGAGTTGATCCAGACGATCACAGATAAATATTGCGGCAAACACCTGGGTATTTCACTGCCCTCCCTGCGCATCGCATCCTTTTCTGTGGATTTAATGGACCTGCTTAAAGAATCCCGACGTGGCGGGTTTACACTGGCACCTGAGGCAGCCTCAGAGCATATGCGTAATATCATCAACAAGCCCCTTAGCACGGAACAGCTGCTTGAGACAACACGGCAGATATATTCACGCGGTTGGACTACCATTAAGCTCTACTTCATGATTGGTCATCCAGCTGAGACTTTGGATGATGTAAAAGCGATTGCTGATTTATGCAAGGCTGTCCTATCTGAAGGGCATAAAGTCATCGGGCATCGGGCAAAGTTAAATGTTGGTGTTTCCACATTTATCCCCAAACCGCATACACCTTTTCAATGGGTTTCGTGTGATTCGGTCGAACAGATCCAATCCAAACAAGCCTTGCTCAAGCAGGAGCTACGTCACCGTGATATTAAGCTCACCTGGACGAATCCCGAGGTGACTTTGCTGGAAGCCTGGCTCTCCCGTGGCGACAGGCGTTTGGCAGATGTGGTTTATCAGGCTTGGAAAAACGGTGCCAGGTTTGATGCCTGGCAGGATCAGTTCAATTTTTCTGCTTGGGTAAATGCATTTGATTCTACTCACCTAGATCTATCCTTTTACACTCACCGGACTCGCTTCTTGGATGAGGTCTTTCCATGGGACCATATCAGCACGGGTGTCCGCAAGAAATACCTGGTCCAGGATTTCCAATTGAGCCTGGAATTCCAAACCCGTATGGATTGTCGCTTGCATTGTTTTGCCTGCGGGGTCTTACCGGCTTTTGCTGACCTCAGGCGCGAAAATCCCGGAGAGTCATGGTCCTGCCCAGAGGTAAAATCACCTCCAAAGGTTCAACTGCCTGAAGTCTGATGAATATAACTTTGTTGAGGTCAACACAACTCCATGCGCATTAGACTCACATTTTCTAAAGCTGGGGCGATGCAATATGTCGGTCATCTGGATCTCCATCGTTCCTGGGAGCGTACTTTCAGACGCTCTGGATTACCCCTGGGGTACAGCCTTGGAT
>JBAPSY010000102.1:0-4904 GCA_049281855.1 Anaerolineales bacterium | reverse complement strand
CAGGCAGCAGTCATTATGTGCTGGATTATCTGATCGAAGAAGTATTCAAGCAGCAGCCAGCCGATGTGCAGGACTTCCTGCTAAAAACCTCTATCCTCGACCGTTTATCCGGTCCATTATGTGATGCTGTCGCTAATCGGACGAATAGTCGCGATTTACTCGAACATCTCGAGCATGCCAACCTGTTTATTGTCCCGCTTGACCAATCGTGCAGCTGGTATCGCTATCATCGCTTATTTGCTGAGTTATTACGCCAACGTCTACACGCCACGAATGCCTCGTCTGAAAATAATCTTCACCGTCTCGCAAGCCAGTGGTTTGCCAACCAGGGGTTCATCCCTGAAGCCATCCACCATACCTTGCAAGCATCCGATTGGGATCGAGCGGCAATACTCATCAGTGAAAATGCAGTTTCTATGCTGAGAAGCGGTGAATTGGTGACCCTTCTCAGCTGGCTCAAGGCTTTACCAAATGAAGTGATCTTAACTCATCCTGACCTTTGCCAAAACTGTGGTTGGGCGTTAACCCTCACGGGGCAATTGGATGCGGCAGAGGTTTATTTGCAACAAGCTGAGAACATCGCTCGGGATGATGAGGCACTTCTTGGCCCCATTCTGGTTGCCCGGGCATACCACCTGCGCGTGCGCGGAGATATTCCCCTGGCAATCGATTACGCCAGTCGTGCTTTATCCATCCTTCCACAAACGGATGCACTTTCACGCGGCCTGGCAGCGCTCACGCTTGGTCTTGCTTATTGGAATATAGGGGACTATCAGGAATCAGAGCAGGCATTCTTGGAAGTGGACCGTGCTGCGCAGCAATCTGGCAATCATTACGCACGATTGACCGCTCTGAGTTATCTGGGGAATATCCAGGCAGTCAACGGTCACCTTCACCGGGCAGCCGAGTTCTGCCAGCAGGTGATCCAATTGGGAGGACAGTCCCCAACTGTGGCACCCGCCCATATCGGTTTAGCCTCGCTTTTTTACGAATGGAATCAACTAGACCTAGCCTCTAAGGAGGCTCTAATTGGGATCGAGCAGAGCCAACGAACTGGCAATCCGTTGATCCTATGTGATGGTTACCGCATCCTGGCCATCATCCATCAGGGTCGTGGTGATCCTGAGGCAGCCCTGTCCACCCTGCAAGAAGCAGATCAACTGGTTGAAAGTCATCAGGTTTCCCCACTCGCACGCTTTCGCATTGCCGCCTGCCACGCCCAGATAGCACTGGCGCAGGGGAATCTCACTGCTGCTCAGTTTTGGGCAGAGCAGGTGACTGAGCCCGCCGGTACTTCTCTCTTTGACCCTTGTCTTGGACTTACACCTGTACAAATTCTATTGGCACGTCAAGAACAAAAAGAGGCGGCGAATAGATTGCTGGAACTCTATGATATCGCCTGCCGAAAAGGATGTGGTGCTGGGATGGTCGAAGCGCGCCTCCTGCAAAGCTTGGCTGCAGATACTCCGGTGGATGCGCTCCATTTTCTGAGGGATGCATTGAAAATGGCCCAACCTGAGGGTTTTATCCGTACTTTCGTGGATAAAGGGGAGTCTATGAAGGCACTTCTCGAAAGGTTGAAGGCCCAAGGAGGAGAGCTGAAAGAGTATATCCTCACGCTGCTCTCGGCTTTCGATAAAACCAGCAGGGCTTCGGGCCTTCAACCGCTGATCGAGCCATTGAGCGAGCGTGAGCTGGACGTGCTACGGCTCTTAGAGCAGGGAATGTCGAATGGCGAGATTGCAAAACGGTTAGTGGTTACGGTAGGGACCGTAAAGAGCCACGTACACAGCATCATCGATAAGCTGGAGGTAAGCAGCCGCACGCAGGCTGTTGCTCAGGCCCGGGTACTGAAGCTGCTTTAGATCTCCTAGTCTATATAAAACGAAAGACCACCATCCCCAATCCTAAAAGGAGCGGGGATTTTTATTTCCCTAATCTATCTACTAATCTATCTTTGGATAGATGACAATCTATCTGGTTGAGCGATATAGTAAAGACATCAAAAACAAAACCATTCACCAAAAGAGGAGAAACGAATGAATACCACAGCAAGTAATCAGAATGTAGCAACACAGAATATAAGCTCACAACCATTAAAAACCCAACTTGCCAGCTATCTCGAGGCCCAACCTGAAAACATTCGGTCGTTTCATCGTGTAATGAAGGTTCTGGAAAGCATCGCCCTCGGCATTATGATCATTATCTTCATCACTGCCTTGGTGCTGTCCTTTTTATGGAAAACCATCCCAGTGGCAGCCATCCCAACCGCCTGGTTTCTGTTGCCAGTGGGCGCGGCAATATTAATGCTGCTCATTGCTGTGCACACCCTCGTCCTGCGGGCTTTCCCACCCACCGGTCTTTACAAAATTATCCTAAGCGGATCCCCCGTTCGTGTGCTGGGGAAATCCCAGGAGCTCCTCACTGGTAAAGCGGCGGAAATTCGAGGCTGGGGATTAATCCTGTTGGCGCTGATCGTGGGTGCATTCTTCGCCATCTTCGCCTGGGCAGCCTGGACGGTCAACTGGACATTTCTTACCCCCATGATCAATATCTCAGGTGTAGCATTGGGGATCGTCATCGCCGTTGGCATTGTCGGTGGCATGATCCTTAAAACTTATCAGAAGCTCTCCAAATCCCGCTGAGCCTGGTAGGTTTCTGCCCAGTCTGGACATGGTGTCCAGACTGGGCAGACCTAGAATGCAATCAAAAAGAAAGGAGTCTTATCATGTTATCAAAATCAGTAAATAGATACCCACTGCGTGACCGCTGGTCCTATCTCTGGTTGGCGATAGCTGCCATCCTATTTGTGTTCACTTACGGAATGTACCGGAACCCACTGGCGGCTTTATTAGCGCAACTCTTCCTTATACGCTTCATTCGCACTCAAAAGGTAGGTAAGGGTTATCTCCTGATCTGCCTGGCGTTGGTGGTGTCTAATATTATCTCGTGGTGGAACCTCATGCCCACAAACCCAACCCCAGTCCGCATCATCCTCGGGTTCATTTTTGGCTTGCTGTACACCGTTCCTTTCTTGCTGGACCGCGTGCTGGTGGGTCGCTTCCAGGGATTCGCCTCCAGCCTGGTTTTCCCCTTCACCAGAGCTGCATTCGAATTCCTCACCCTGTGGCCTAATCCATTGGGCACATACGGCGTCCTGGCCTATAGCCAGTTCAGCAGCGTGTACCTGACCCAATTAGTATCAATCACTGGTTTATGGGGGGTCACCTTCCTCGTTTCCTGGTTCGCCTCGACGGTCAACTGGATTTGGGAAGAGGGCATGCTGTGGCAGCGCATCCGCCGGGGTCTGGCAATCTTCGCCAGCGTGATGCTGGTTGTACTGCTGTACGGCATGGTCCGCCTGAGCTATTTCCAGCCTCAGCCCGGTACAGTACGCATCCATGGGATCGACGAAGCCAACTATACCCGCTACGATTGGGAAACCACGATCTGGCCTTTGAGTGAAACTGACCCGCAAGCCTTCAGAGCCATGATGACCCCCGTGTACGAGCGCTACTTGCAGGCTACCGTCCGCGAAGCCCAAGCCGGGGCACAGATTGTTGCCTGGCCGGAGGTGGCCATCGAAGGCTATCGTGAGGATTTGGCAGCAGTGATCGTACGGGCTCAAGACATCGCCCGTCAGGAAGGCATCTACCTGGCAGTGGGGTTGAATGTGATAGGACCTGGATCAAGCCCCGAGGGCGAGAATAGGCTTGAAATTATCGATCCACGCGGCGAGGTTGTGGTGGACCAGCTCAAGTATGGCTGCACGGCGTTTAATATGTACGACTTTGAGATCCCAACGATAGACACACCCTACGGCAAGCTGGCTGGCGTGATCTGCTGCGACCTCGATTTCCCATACGTCGTCAGGCAAGTGAGCCAAAAAGGCGTTGACATCCTCCTGAACCCCAGCTTTGAGCCAACTACTGAAAACATCGTGGCACATTCGCAGATGGCACCATTCCGTGCCATAGAAAACGGCGTTTCCATTTTCCGGCTTACGAGCCAGGGAATCTCGCTCGCTATCGACCCATACGGCCGAAGCGTGGGATCCATGGATGCCACGCGTGTTGACGAGCGCGTATTCGTGGTGCAATTGCCCAACCACCATGTTCATACCGTCTATTCTGTGGTCGGTGACCTGTTTGGGTGGCTGATAGTAGTCGGGTTTATGCTCATTGCCGGATGGGCAATCTTCCCCAGCCGCAAGTCCCGTGTAGAGGCAGGCGGCTCAACAGAAGCGCAGCCCCCATCTGCTTAATGGGTTGGGTGCTGGACAGGCCGTTTCACTGTCCCAGGCGGTACTATAGCCAGCCAGTTCTTGCTCAGGAGACCAGAATGATCAGCATCGAAGTGATAGTCAAAGGACGACTTAACGACAAATGGTCGGGGTGGTTTGATGGCTTGACCATCAGCCATTCCAGCGGTGATGAGACGATTCTTGCTGGCCTTGTGGCAGATCAAGCCGCGCTGTATGGGATCATCTCCCGTCTACGCGATTTGGGTCTGCCGCTAATTTCTGTCAATAGTAAGGAGATGGAGGAGAATTCGCATGAACACAACCAATAATAAGAAAAATATTCTGGATAAGATTGCTAGCAGGCGCCGCAGTTGCTTGGGGTGTTTGGGGCGTGTTGCCATCGGATTGGTGATTTTGCTGATAGTTGTCCTGGTGGCGGGTTCGATCTATCAAGCTTCAGCCAGCGCTAGTGACCTCAAGAAGTACCTACCGCCTGGCGAGCTCTACGATGTGGGAGACTATCGACTGCATCTCTATTGCACCGGCGATGCTTCTCTTGCCGGTGCAATTGGCGAGGGCAGCCCCACCGTGATCCTGGAAGCGGGATCGGGACTCCCTGCCCTGACCTGGTACCAGGTGCAAAAGGAAGTGCTAGGATTTA
>JBAPSY010000101.1:0-6579 GCA_049281855.1 Anaerolineales bacterium | reverse complement strand
TATCCGCGGCGAGAATGGGGGGCGGGGAGGCAGGAGCCTCGAGGGTGACTGTGTGCACCTCAGTCCCAAAGATCGGGCTTTTTGTCCCCTTGGCGGGGATTTCGGCTCCCAAGGACGGAGCCTCAGTATTCGTGAGAGCGTCTGAAATGGTGGCGCCAACCGTCACGGTGCTGCTCACCGGTCCCCGTTCATCCGGTGGGAGAGTAGTCATGACTGCGGGTGTCTCAATCCTGGAAATTGGATCTTCAGTGATGACCTCGGCTGGCACTTCGACCACACCTTCGATGCTTTCAGCGCTGGCAGCTTCGATAGCGGGCATGGGTGCTTCGGCGGATACCACACCCCGTTCAACCACGAAACCGCCGGGGGTAACCTCCATGGCATTCCATTCTGAATGGAAGTTATCCGGAGGCTCGGGCATATCACCCCAGTCAGCGAGCTGGGAGGGGGTGGTAGTCCCGACATTGGGTCCTTTGGACCTCAAAGTCGGGATTTCGGCCCCTGAAATCGGGGCCTCAAGTGTCGGGTTGGGGGCCCTTAAGATCGAGCCACCAGTGGACACAGCTGGTGCAGGATTTACAGGCGGTGGGGTCTCGGCAGAGGTAAAAGACTTCAGGTCGGTGGTGACGGTATCCACCAACACTTTGGGGTCACCGCTCTGCGCGTCCACCTTACCGTCAATCAGGACCACGTTATCCACTTCGAGGGCCTCCCAATACCTGTCCCAGGTGCGCGGGAAGACCACCAGCTCGATATTGCCCTGTACGTCTTCCAGGGTGACGAAACCCATGGATTTGCCCGTCTTGGTCTGGTGCGGGCGCACGCGCGTGACGATCCCAGCCACGCGCACCTTTTCTCCCGCTGCGGCTTCGGAAAGCTGGCCGGAGAAATGGGTGACCACCTGGGTCAGGGCATCCATCACCGGGCTGAGCGGGTGGTCGGAGACGTACAAGCCGATCAGCTCGCGCTCCCACTCCAGGATCTCACGCCGGTTGGCTTCGAGTGCGCCCTTGGGGAGGATGATCTCGTCGCTGATGCCGGTATGGGCACCGAACAGGCTGATCTGCCCGGCGTCGGAGGCGCGGAAATGCGAGGCGCTGATGGACAGAATCTGGTCGAGGACGGTCAGCATGGCGCTGCGTGTGCCAAACTGGTCCATTGCGCCAACACGGATCAGGCATTCCAGCGACCGCTTGCCCACCTGGCGCAGGTCAACCCGTCGGGCAAAGTCGTTGATATCGGTGAAGAGCTTCTCCTCACGCGATTTCAGGATGGCATCCACCGGACCATGACCCACGTTCTTGACCGCACCCAGGCCGAAGCGGATGGCGCTCCTTCCATCAGGGCGGTCTTCGATGGTGAAGTCCCATCCGCTGGTGTTCACGCTGGGTGGCTCGACGGAGATGCCCATACGGCGGCAGTCTGCCACATACAGTGCCACCTTGTCGTTGTCGTTCTGCGACACGGAGAGCAGAGCGGTCATGTACTCTTCGGGATAATGGCATTTCAAATAGCCGGTCTGCACGGCGATGATGCCGTAATCGGCAGCGTGGCTCTTATTGAAACCGTAGCGGGCAAATTCCTCCCAATCGTCAAAGATGGCCTCGGCGGTCTCCTCGGGGATGCCCTTTTCCACCGCCCCATGCACGAACTTCTCCTTGTGCTTGAGCAGCTTATCCTTGATCTTCTTGGAGATGGCTTTGCGCAGGTCGTCCGATTCAGGTGGAGAATAGCCTGCCAGCTGCATGGCAGCGTACATCAGCTGTTCCTGGTAGACCGGGAAGCCGTAAGTCTCCTTGAAGATCGGCTCGAGCAGGGGGTGGCGGTATTCGATGGCTTCTTCGCCATGCATGCGGCGGATGTAGGCCGGGATGTATTCCATCGGGCCTGGTCTGAACAAAGCGACCATGGCGATGACGTTCTCGATGGCATTGGGCTTCATCTGCATCAGCCAGCGGCGCATGCCGCTACCTTCCACCTGGAACACACCGGCGGTCTCACCCCGCCCCAGCAGGGCATAAGTGGCTGGGTCGTCTGTGGGGATGTTATCCAGATTGAGGTCGATGCCATGGCGCTCTATGATGAGCTTACAGGCACGCGCCATGATGGTGAGGGTCGAAAGCCCGAGGAAGTCCACCTTGAGCATCCCGAGCGAATCGAGCACACCCATCTCGAACTGGGTGACGATCTTGATGGGTGATTCACCCATGGCGGCAGCGGCCATGCCGGTGGGGCGGTGCAGAGGCACGTAATCGACCAGCGGCCTATCTGCGATGACGACGCCGGCGGCGTGGGTGCCGGCATTGCGCACCACACCTTCCATTTCTGCCGCCGTGTCGATCAATTCCTTGAGGTAGGCTTCAGAGTCGTACAGCTGCTTGAACTCGGTGATCTCCTCCAGTGCCCCTTTTAGGGTGATGGGCTTGCCAGGGATATTGGGGATAACCTTGGCAACCCGGTCCACCTCGCTGAGGGGGATATCCATCACCCGGCCCACATCACGGATGGCGGCGCGTGCGCCCAGGGTGCCGAAGGTGATGATCTGGGCCACCCGGTCATGGCCAAACTTGTTGGCTGCGTATTCGAGCATCTCCGAGCGGCAGTCGTCGCGGAAGTCCAGGTCGATATCGGGCATGGAGATACGCCCGGGGTTGAGGAAGCGCTCGAAGATCAGCCCGTGATGGATGGGCTCGACCAGGGTGATATCCAGGCAGTAGGCGACGATGGACCCATTCCCCGAGCCGCGGGCGTTGTACCAGATGCCTTGCTCGCGGGCGTAGCGGCACAGGTCCCACACGATGAGGAAGTAGGTATCGAAGCCCATCTTGTGGATGACCTGCAGTTCGTAATCCAGGCGCTCACGCACCACGGGGTCATTGGCCTTGCCAGCATACCGGCGTGACAAGCCTTCCTCGCACAGCCGGCGCAGATAGCCATCCGCGGTATCCCCTGCCGGCACTTCGAAATTAGGCAGGTGGTAGCCCTTGAATCCCAGGTCGAGGTTGCAGCGTTCAGCAATGAGCAGCGTGTTGGAGATGGCTTCAGGGGTCTCCGAGAAAAGGGCAGCCATTTCCTGCGGGCTGCGCAGGTAATAGCTCTCGTCGGTCATGCGCATGCGCTTGGGGTCGGAGAGGAGGCTGCCGGTCTGGATGGCGAGCATGATGTCTTGCAGGCGGGCGTCTGATTTCTCGATGTAGTGGACGTCGTTGGTGGCAACGTAATGGGAATTGTGGCGCTTACCCAGCTCGAACAGCTGCTTGTTGACCGTAGCCAGCTCTGGGATGGCGTGCTGCTGCAGCTCGAGGAAGTAGTTATCGGGCCCGAAGAGGTCGTAATACCAACCGAGCAGCTTATCCGCCCGGTCAAGCTGGCCTTGCTGCAACAGCCGGGGGATTTCCCCCGACATGCAGCCGGAGGTGCAGATCAGTCCCTGGGCGTGCTGTGCCAGGACGTCATGGTCGATGCGCGGGTAGTAGTAAAAGCCTTCCAGCTGGGCGATGCTGGCAATCTGCAGCAGGTTTTTATAGCCGGTCTCATTCTCAGCCAGCAGGAGCAGGTGGGTGGACTTTTTATCCTCCTGCGGGTCGTGTTCTTTGATGGTGCGGGCTGCGACATAGGTTTCCAGCCCGATGATGGGCTTGACCCCAGCCTGTATGGCCGCGTTGTAGAACTCGATCACACCGAACATAGTGCCGTGGTCGGTAATGGCGATGGCAGGCATACCCATCTCATGGGTGCGTTCGACCAGCTTACGGATATTGCTAAAACCGTCGAGCAGTGAGTATTCGGTGTGAACGTGTAGATGGACGAAAGACATGGGCTTTGAGAAAAAGATTATAGCATGGAGGTGAAATAATTAACCCGACGGTTAACTTAAAATATTCGTTTGCTCCGTACGGTGCCAACCCCAAAAGAAGCATTAAATTTTAATTGCGTATTTAGTTTAATCCCGATTGGCGAAAAACGGTATATGAATCAGGTTTTTTTGGATTTATTAATCTGGAGAGGTAGGTGTCGGGATAAAAAAGTTGACATGCACTTTCTTTAGGGTATAATTCCCGTGCCAAAAAATCCCACTGGCTCAAGCCGGCAGCGCAGCTACTCTTAATCTGCGGTCCATTCCTTAAAAATAGTATATATTATGGCCCCGTAGCTCAATTGGCAGAGCAAGCGACTCTTAATCGTTAGGTTAGGCGTTCGATCCGCCTCGGGGTCACCAGAATTTTATACGAAAGAAGCTTGATCAATCGAATGTCAAGCTTCTATCATTTAAAAAAGGGTAACTGCTCAGGCTATTGTGGAAAAGACTTTGACCGCGTGACGGTGTACTTACCCTGACTATATTAATAAGATGCGCTGGTTGTCGGTTAAGTCCGATGATCGTGAACGCAATTTCATCCTATTGCTTATTTAATCACGATTGGCGTCTGAAGCGCACCCGTTGTACCGAGTCCAGCCGATGAGTAACACCTGTTTATGTAGAAACCATTTTCAAACCGGCGCAAACTGCTTAAAATATGCATTAGTCGGTAAGGAGGATCTTATGGCAGAACCAAAAACCAAACCCAATGATATCCCGGTGGCCGATTTCATCAATACCATCCCGGACGTGCAGGTCCGCCAGGACTGCTGGACCATCGTTGAGATCATGCAGGAGGCTGCTCAAGCCCGTCCGCGGATGTGGGGGACGGCTATCGTGGGCTTTGGCCAGTACCGCGCGGTCAATGCCAGCGGGAAGGGGAACGACTGGATGCTGATCGGGTTTTCCCCGCGAAAGAAGGCAATCACCCTTTACATTATGTTGAGCGGTCTTGAACATTCTAATGAGCTGCTGGCAAGGTTGGGCAAACACACCCGCGGCAAAGGTTGTCTCTACATCAAGCGCCTCTCGGATGTCGATTTAACGACCCTCAAGGAGATGGTTCGCGCATCGGTCGCGTATGTGGTCAAGACCAATCCTATCGCTGGTAGTTAAAAAACGAGATTGTGGGGTTTTGCATAAAATGACTACCCGGAGAGTTCCCTAACTTTGTGAGCCCCATTCAGCATGAGCGGCACCTACCCAAAAATTGTTTCAATTTTTGTGGGAGGCTGATCGTCCTACCGCGTAAGGGCATCCAAGAAAGCATGCGACTGCGTGGCCGATCGATCGCCATTTCGCCAGCCCAGGCAAGGCGGTGCATGGGGCGATACTGATTGTAAGTGTCCATGCTCCGATCAAAGAATAATTAGCTGGACAGTTACTGACGCAGGGTGAGAATTGAACAGGATAGAGAAAGGGTATAATTCTTTCAAAATATTGGACTTTAAGATAGAGGTTCACCGTGGAAAATGAAAGAATCGATTCGCTGATCATGTCACACGCACAACTCCAGACAGAGTTGTTACGGTGCGAGTATTGTGAGGAGAAGCCTTGCAAAGAAGCCTGTCCCGCCAACTGCTCACCGGCTGATTTCATCATGGCTGCCCGTGTCGGGAATATCTCGGACATCCGGCGTTCGGCAGCTGAGATTATGCACGCCAATCCGCTGGGGGGAGTTTGCGGGATGGTCTGCCCGGATACGTTATGCATGGCTGCCTGTACACGCAAGAAATTCGATGGGGCAATCAACATCCCCCTCGTCCAAGCCACCATTATAGAAATGGCCAAAAGCCTGGGAGGCATTCCGGAATTCTCCAGACCGAAGCTGAACAGGAAGAAAGTGGCTGTCATTGGCAGTGGGCCAGCCGGACTAGGCGCTGCAGCGGTTCTGGCGCAGATGGGCTACACGGTGGACATCTTTGAAAGCGGAGACCGTCTTGGTGGGATGATGAACTTGATCCCTGACCACCGCCTGGACAAGAAGGTGGTTGAGACGGATATTCAATTCCTCCTGTCACTGGGAAACATCACGGCAAAAACAGGGACAAAAGTTGAGGCTCCCAACGAATTGGTAAGGATGGGGTATGAAGCAGTTTGTGTCACCGTGGGACTCTGGAAGCCAATCGAACTCGGCATCCAGAATGAGGACCTGGCGATCAGGATGGTCGACCTACTAGCCAAGCCATCCGCGTATAAACTTGACGGGAGTGTGGCAGTCATCGGCGGTGGTGCGACAGCGATTGACTGCGCTGACACAGCCAGGCAATGCGGCGCGAAGCGCGTCGAATTATTCATGTTGGAAAAACTCTCTGAGATGCCGCTGACAGCGAAAGAACGAAAGGAATTGTTGGATTTCGATATCGAGGTGAACGGGCGCATCCGGGTCAATAAGATCATCAAGGAAGGCGAGAAAGTCTCAGGCATTGAAACCTTAAAGGTCGAACTACCCCGGGGGAAACCTTTTAGCCCGGCGAACGTCCGTGATTTACCCGGTACAGAGGGGAAGCGCACCGGCTTTACTGCGGTCGTTGTGGCGATTGGAATGCGGGCATCCATTCCTCAAAAGCAGGGTGAAGGTCTATTTTACGCAGGTGACATGCTGACGGGACCAAAGACAGTCGTCCAGGCGATCGCTTCGGGCAAGAACGCGGCGCTAGAGATCGATGCCTACCTCAAGGGCGAGAAGAAACCGGTGATTGAGAAGCCAACCAAGTCTT
>JBAPSY010000100.1:0-2430 GCA_049281855.1 Anaerolineales bacterium | reverse complement strand
CGGTGTGGCAAATAATACTTTTAATGTCAACACTTCCTTTGCCAGCAAACTTCCCAGGATCACTGCCACTAGGGGATTGACGTATGCATAGGTGACTACCAATGTCATCGGAGCCACCCGCAGTAGCCAGGAGTAACACACAAATCCCACCAGCGAGCCGAACACGATCAGGTACACCAAACCTTCCACCGAGGAAAGTGTGATAGCCGACAGATTCAGGCGACCTGCTTCTCCCATTACCAGCCCTAAAATAAAGGAACCCGCGCCTCCCGCCAATAACTCCATACCTGAACCAAGCATGGCTGAATTAGGTAAATTCGCTCCTTGACTATAAATGGATCCTACCGCCCATGAGAGCGCTGCCAGCAGCACAGCAGCTACTCCAAGGATGTTGTACCCTTGCGGGTGACCCGCAGTTCCCACTGGATCAATCAGGATGGATATACCTGCCAATCCAATCACCACTCCTGTCGCTGTTAGCCAGGTGGGTCGGCTTCCACCCCGACGTATAGCCTCAATCATTACGACCCACAGTGGGGTTGCCGCGATGATCAGGGCTGTGATCCCCGAAGGCACGTACTGCTCTGCCCATGAGACGCCTCCGATCCCGCCGACCAACAGGAGCGTGCCAATGACCGCTGTCGAACCCCATTGAGCACGTGCTGGGGCAGGGTCGCCCGCCAATCGACGCCAGACGTATAAAACCAGTCCGGCCACCAGGAATCGCGTCCCGGTCATGAAAAATGGTGGGATACTCGCCACTGCGAAATGTATCGCCAGGTAGGTCGATCCCCATGCGAGGTAAATTGCGAATAATGCAAACCAGATCCGTAGTTTCATTACTTACAGCTTTCTATGTACACCCACCTGGGTTGCTTTGTTGATCAAATGAAGTACCGATTTCCGATTGAATGCCAAAACGTTTTTCCAGGCTGACGCCAAGTCGTGTCAATTCTTTTCCGATCAGCGCAAGGAACTTAGAAGCTCTACGGGTTCTGGCAATCCCAGCTCTCGCCTCGTTCACCAGCCTGTACTGCTCAGCCTCTTTCAGAAGTTCCTGTTGTCGTTGCATGTAAATTGAAAACAATCCTAACCAGATATGTGATTTCATAACTTTCACCTTTCTATGAGCACCCACTTAGGTTGCTCTGCTTGTTAACTGCGACCTCGGTTTCTGCCCTGATGCCATACCGCTTTTCCAAAGTGGTACCCAGGTCAGCCAGCTCTTTTCCGATCAGGGCAAGGATTCTGGATGTGCTGTGCATCTTGGGTGTTACAGATTTTAGTGCTTCATATACCAAACGTGACTGCGCAGCTTCTTTGATCAGTTCCTCGTGTTGTTGCTCGTAATCCATCATCGGGATATAACCTAACTGGTTCATGTTTTTCTCCTTTTTTATCCTTTTGACAATCTTGACAACAATTACGTAACCTGCTATAATACTTTTGATGGTTAGATAATAGCAGAAAAATTATAACCTGTCAAGTATAAATAGAAGGTTATAATAGAATATTAATGAGCAGTAGATTATGTATGATTTTGATGCTGGTGATTTGAGCCTGAACTTCGCCAATACCAAAGACTGGCATGTCAGTGAAAAACCTGTCGAAAACCTGACAGGCTATTCCGATTTGGTCACTTGGGGTGAGCAAGCTGGTCTGATCTCACCCGAATTCGCTATGCAGATGAAGCAACTGGCAAGGGATCAGCCAGTGGATGCCAAGCGTTCGTATGACTTCGCCATTCAAGTCAGGGAAGCCCTCTACCGGATCTTCTCCCTCCGCTACGCCGGCAAGCCCATCCCAGAAGCCGATTTAGCTCTCCTGAACTCAGTGGTTCGTGAAGCACTGGCACATTTAGAGTTGACTCCGCTTGAGGACGGGTTTCGCTGGGATTGGTCACCCGAGATCGATGGTGCCAATCTTATCCTTTGGCCAGTCGCCCGTGCTGCAGCTGAGCTTCTCACCTCCGACAAAGCTACACGGGTGCGCGTTTGCGAAGACGATCGGGGCTGTGGATACCTGTTTATTGACCAGACCAAGAACCATAGCCGTCGTTGGTGTTCGATGGAATCCTGTGGAAACCGTGCCAAAGCTCGCCGCCACTACTCCCGCCTCCAAGCACGTTGATCATTACTCTTTTCTACTCCTCCATCCGGGGCAGGTGGTAAAAGGCTTATTTGTCATTGACAGGAGTGAATTATGGAACCTTGCCCCGAGGAACGAGGGGGAATCAATCTCCTCCCGTGCGTTTCGTCCTTTACAGGCATTGTGAGGTTTCAGTTCGTGTATTCGTGTGCTATTCGTGGATGGTTTTCCTTTGCCCACCCAATTAGGAGAAGGGGTCAGGGATTATTTATTCACCCCAGCCCACGCAGGTGGGCTGGGTGCATTTCGAAGCTGCGACCTTGGTCGCCAGCGGTAGTGATC
>JBAPSY010000099.1:0-16076 GCA_049281855.1 Anaerolineales bacterium | reverse complement strand
TCTTGTGGGCTGGATCCTGTGATCATCTCAGTGGTGATCTGGCGTTGGGGCGGATTCATGATTTCTGGCCAGGTTATATTGGCTTTGGGACCGACCAAGCTCAAATCTTGGAGGGACCATACGGGGATGACAGCACGTGAAGCTTTGCGTATGCCCATAAAGGAAGGATAGCGTGGTTCGCCGAAATCCTTGACGATACTGAGCACGGCAGGTAACTTGGAGCTCACAGTGAGGCGACCTTCTTCGGCACTGCGCTCAACACGGATGGTCCGTGCGGCGGGATCCACACCTGAGATAACTGATACAAGGGTCAGAGCTGGCCAACCCAGGAGGCGGGCGGTTTGGGCAGCAGTGAGCCCGGTATCGGTATCAATGGCTTGACGTCCGAGGAAAGCCAAATCGAAGTCGCCGATCTTTTTGATTGCGGCTGCAAGAACACGGGAGGTTACCTGACTATCAACCTGAGCCAAGGCATCGTCGGTGATCAAGATAGCGTCCGAACAACCCATAGCCAAAGCATGCTTGAGGGCTTCTTTTGAGTTCTCTCCACCGATGCTGATGGCAATGACACTGCCATTATGGGCTTCAGCTTGCTGAAGAGCGGCCTCTACAGCATACTCATCCCACGGGTTGATAACCAGGGGAGAATCTCCCCAATTTACCTTGCCATCCACAGCGACGAGCTTAGCAGCTGAATCAGGTACTTGTTTGACACAAACTGCAATTTTCAAATCTGTCCTCCTTTCATAATGCACTACATTGGTTTAGATAAAATTCGATTTGAATTAATATAAAATACAAATCTACAAACATTTTTAATTGCTGATTCATTATACAGTGAAATGACCGAAAAACATATCCAACCCATTTTTCTTTTAGAAGGCATTCGACCTATATTATAATATCAGTATGCATCATGCAAATTATTGAAAGGAGGTCAGCATGCGAAGGGTATTCAATTTCTTTGCGGGTATGATCATGGGTGGATTGGTGGGAGCAACGATTGCAATCCTGCTGGCACCCGTCTCAGGAGAAGAGGTAAGAGCTCAGCTTCAGGAACGCACCATCCGGCTAAGGGATGATGTGATGGCTGTAGCAGAGGCTCGAAGGGCAGAACTTGAGCGGGAATTGACGGCTTTAAGAGCTCCGTACAGGAAAGAGTGAACAAAATCGGGCGGTGTAAATCACCGCCCGATTTTTATAGGATTAAATCAGGGTTGGCTCACGCTAAAACGATAGGGGGCTACCTGGCGGGTGAAGCGAGTGTTACCTGAAACGACCAGGACGACATCGTCCACACTATTGCCGATTGTGAATGGGATATCTGCTGTGATATCGGGATTCAGGGTGATCGTTTGAACGCTGGTGGAAACACCGACTGAGATGAGTGCCAGGCCATAATATTGGGGTAAGACGTTTTGAATGCGTGCCCATCCCTCAGCCTGCCAGCCTGCATTATCGGTTTCAAAATCGGTGTTGTAACTAATCCCATGGAGGGAGAGGTCATCCAGCAGGAATCCCTCACCAGTTACGTTGGCATCGGTAACATATTCAAAACGCAGGGTCACGTTCTGTTCGGCAAATCGAGAGAGATCCACGGTTTCTTGGATCCAGGCAGGGGAAGGGCCTCCCCCACTAAAACCGGTATAACCCCAACCATAGCTATTCCCCTGCGGGTCTGCAGAGGTGCCAGAAGGTGTATTTAGAATTTGCCAGTTTACACCATCGGTCGAAGCTTCAAGATATACATAATCCCAGCCATTTTCTAGATCGTACCAGGTCCAATAACTGAGAGATAGAGGTCCCGATGAGGCGGTGAGGTCGAAAGCGCGTGTCAGGGTAGTGTCTGACTCATCGCTCTTGTTCGCCCAAAAAGCATAATTTCCAGAGTGGGGATCTTGAGGTAGGAGAGGTGTCTGGATGGAACCCTCAAAATGTAGCGTGTAGCTGCCTGGGCAGGTGAAGCGGATATAATCCACACCATACTGGTGAACGTCACGCGTGGTGTTGGCGATGGGGCAGGTGTTGAATGATTCGGTGGGTTCGGTGCGGGGTGCTCCACGATAGCTGGTATAGGAGTAGCGTCCATCGGCAACATGGCGGTCCATCAGATAGTTGGTGACCACCCAATCCAGAAAGAAGTCATCAGCAGTAATCGTTTTACCCGTGAGGGGGTCATTGGCATTGATGTGCAGCAAGGTGGAATCCACACTGTTTAGGTCGTTATCCTGGTTGGCAACGAGATCCTTTGCGGCGGTTTCACCGAAACGATCCAGGAAATAGGTGAGGAACAGAAAACTGGCTCCATAATGAGGGGTCGAATCCTCCTGTGAGTCGTCTGGCCAGTTGTTGAGCTGCAAATCGGGGTTACTAGTATAAAGAGCATCAAACCCACCGGAATAAAAATTATTCAACAAGACAGCCAGCTCGGAAAAACCTTCACCGATCCAATTTGACTCATTCCGATCCTGATTCCAATGGATCATATGCTGAAATTCATGGGCTAGAACACCAAAGGTGTATTCATTATCCAGAGGTGAGTTATCAGCATTGACCAGGAACATCTCATGCCCATTGGAGAACCGATTAACGAGACGTGGGTATTCGTCGGCTGAGGAGAAGTAACCTGCAATACCCTTCCCAATCCCGCTGGCATATAGGATATAGATATGGGGATCTCCATCCACACCAGGGGTCCATTCACTTCCGAAAAAAGAACGATCGGTGGGGTAAATTTGATTTTCAAAGGTATCCACCAGGGTACTTAAATCGCGCTGGTGATAAGGCACATTATCTTCGATCCAAAAGTAGGCATGATCGGTAACATAACGCAGGGTAGCCTGGACATGAAAAATTTCCACATCGCCACCACCAACCCAAAATGTTTGCTGTGCACCAACTGTAAAAAAGGATGCCGGAGGGGCTTCGGTAGGGGAAAGATTTTCCAAACTCTTCAGACGATGAGCCAGATCGATTGGGTCATTAATCGGAATAAACGTATTTTCCAGAGTATGGAGTGTATCCGTTGGCACCAATGCCGGCGATGAAGTACTTTCTGGAACTGGTGTAATTAATTCAATTCGAGGTGTGGCTAGTCCCACTGGTGGGGTTGGGATCGGTAACAATTCCTGAGGAGTGGGACGAATCACAACCGGCGAGGGCGTAGGAGATCCAATTTCCAAGGGCTGGAAGGGTATGTGCCATGTAAGCGTGGGGACGATATAGATATAGCTTACAATACCAATCAAACTCACGATAAGGCAAAAAACACATACACACAGTAATACAATCACACCAATAATACAAGCAAACCAACCGTTTTTGGGCATAAGCCATCCTATGGGAAGTTATGGAGGATGCCGGGATTATAATTCAAAATTAAGGTATACCACAAAGCAAGTGTTTTGCTTGCAAAGCACTATACTATGAACGTAGTAGGCGCTGAGCTTGGGGGGTTAAAAAGAAAGAGCGGGGGCTGATGATTGCCACCCGCTCAAACTCTTCTGAAAATCACTCAAAATATCTATGGGGTAAACAGGATGTCGAATTGCTGAGTGAAGATAACGAAAACATAATTCCCCAGGGATTTTGTCACAGCAACCCGCCACCAATATGCTCCCTGAGAAATGTGGGTGCCATCATCCAAGGTACCATTCCACATAACGTTGGTTGTAGCTAGCTGCCTTGAAGTCCAAATTGGTTCATCGCTGCCATTTGGACCAAGCTCAACATGATAGGATCCTCCCTGGTTATAAAGCGACCAATTAAATTGAATTGGGTTGGATTGGCTTATAACGGCAGCCGAAAAGGAGGCTCCATCTGCAGGGGTTTGTAGCTCAAAGATCATCCCATTAAGATTAATACTGACTTCGATATCAGGTAAATCAATAATGTTAATCCCAGTTGGCAGTGTGCCTTCAATCCATGCAAGTGAAGCAATCTCCGAAACTGGAGTCAGCTGGGGATTATCGCCCTGCTTGAACGTCAGCGAAAAGGCTGTGCCTGGGGCAAGGGTCATAAACGAATAATGACCTCCTGGATTCGTGGTACCCGAGCGCGGAGCGACATCATCTTCGAACTCGACCAAAACATTAGCTATGGGAGTTCCATTTTGGATCACGCGTCCGGTGACTCCATATTCTCCAGCTGAGAGGGTTCCGGTGACAATTGGAGATGAGGTGAGGCTAGCTGAAGTGGGGGTTACAGTATATGCAGTGGTACCAGATGACATGACCGTGGCTGAATTTATCGGAACCTGAGGAGAGATCGTTCCGCTTGGTACAGCGGTCCCAGACTGATCTGTTATTCCTGGTGGGGTACCTTGGTTGGGAGTCAATAAGGTAGCAAATGGTGTATAGGATGTTTGACGGGTAGGTATGCTGGTGGAGGATGGAACTGTGGTTTCAGCTACTGTGGAAGGAAGGGGCGTGGAGGTACTTGTGGCAGGTGGAGGTGCAAATGGCAGCGGAGCCGATGGATCTTGCAATAGGTAGAAGGAGAAAGCTGCCAATAAAAGCAGCACGGTGGCGATGGCAATAAGGAGTAGTTGGTTTGTGGTCAAATTTTTAATCATGGGATGATCCCAGTGAGGACAATCCTATGCAGCGGGGAGCAGCATATTTATCAATTCTCAATGCGTTAGCAATCAGGGGTACAACCTCCTTGAGTTTCAGTAGTAGATAATAAAACCTAATAAACAGAAAAAATAATCCCTGGCAAGGTTTTATTCCGGTAATCTAAATAATACGAACGGTGCCATTCATAAACTGAACTATAAGATTGGGCAGGAGACCCATTCTGCCACCCAAAATGGATGATCTGAGCTGCGGGGGTAAATTATCTACCAATCTTGCCTGGCTTGTTAGGGGTTATTCGATTGTCTATCTGGGAGGTGTATGAAAGCTTCGTCCCACTATAAATGGGAGGATTGCTCGCAAATCAGGCGCAAGCAATTGCGCAAGTAAACATAGGCATTTAGGGTGAAGATACAGATTGAGGGATCCAGCGTAATGATCAGCCGTTTGAGTGATGCAATTAGTAACTGTACGCTATGTAATGGAGGAAATCCCAAAATTCCGGGACATCATCAAAGATGATTATGCACCCTCATCAAGGATGGCATTGGCAATGCGCATGGCAGCCTTGCCATCCCCGTATGGATTTATCGCCTGTGCCATGGCTGCATAAGCCTGGGGGTCATCCAGTAAGTGGCAAGCCTGATTGACGATACGATCCGGGTCTGTCCCCACCAGGCGGACTGTACCAGCCTGGATGCCTTCAGGTCTTTCGGTGACGAGGCGCATGACCAGCACCGGAATACCCAGTGAAGGAGCCTCCTCCTGCAAACCGCCCGAATCGGTCAAAACCAGGCTAGCGCGCCTCATCAGGTGAACCATAGGGAGATAATCCATAGGTTCGAGCAAGATGATATTGGGGGTGTTGTCTAAAATACGATGAACCGGTTCCTGCACATTCGGGTTTAAATGCACCGGGTAAACGATGCGAATACCATCCTGATAGATATGGGCTAATTTCTTGAGGGCTGAGCAAATATGCTCCAAGGGTTCACCGAAGTTTTCCCTGCGATGAGCTGTGACCAGAATAAGACGGGGAGAACCCGGGGATGCTTCATAGGAGGAATCGGATGAATGGTAAGGAATATCGATGCGTTTGAAGAGGTCAAGCACGGCAGGAGTGGCAGGCATGTGCACAACCGCCTGCAAAGCATCGATGACTGGATTTCCGGTGACAACGATCTGTTGGGAAGGGATATTCTCACGCAGTAGATTCTGGCGAGCCCATTCGGTGGGGGCAAAATGTAAATCCGTCACCACACTGGCAAGGCGACGATTGATCTCTTCAGGAAAGGGCTGCCATTTATCATTAGTACGTAAACCAGCTTCCACGTGCCCAACACGGATGTGACGGTAGTAAGCTGCCAAGGATGACGCCATGACGGTGGTGGTATCCCCCTGCACCAGGATCCAATCAGGCTTCAGGCTGACAAGCACAGGGTCTAGATGGGTGAAAATGTCGGCAGTCAGCGATGCCAGGTTCTGGTCAGGCTGCATCAAGTTCAGGTCGACATCGGGGTGAATGTTGAACAATCCCAGGACCTGATCGAGCATCTGGCGATGCTGAGCGGTGACGCAGACGAGTGAGACAATCTCGGGCTTGCATGACAATGCCTGAACAACGGGTGCCATTTTCACCGCTTCAGGTCGGGTGCCGAAAATAGACAAGACGCGCAAGGTCATACCAGCTCCATGGCGAGCTTCAAGGCGACTTTCCAATCTGGCAGCTGCAAATGAAATGTTTGAAAGAAGTGGTCGCAATTCAAGGCAGAAAAAAGAGGACGGTGTGCAGGGGTGGGAAATTCAGCCGTCACAGCAGGCAGAAGCTGATGAACGACCTGTTCTTCCTTATGCGGGTCCAGCTGAAGCACCTGCTGGCCCCATTCAAGCCGACTGCAATAGCCGGAGCCTGCCAGATGGTATAAACCATAGTGTTCAGAAAACCAACCAAAAAAATCTTCCCCGCCCAAATTGATAAGCTGACTAGTGACTTCTGCCAACATGCGCGCCCAGGTAGGTCCACTGATCTGGTCGGTGACCAGCTTTATCATAGATTGGGTTCGCGCCCAACTTAAGACCTTGTTAACGAAACTATCCCGGCGCAAGCTGTATACCCAACTGGTACGAAGGATGAGATATGCCCCACCAACTTGTTGGACGGCCTGCTCACCTGCAAGCTTGGTGTGCCCATAAACGCTCAAAGGATTGGGTAGGTCGGTTTCAAGGTAGGGAGTCTCTGTTAATCCATCAAAGACATAGTCAGTTGAGAAGTGGACGAAGGTCGCTCCAACATGAAGAGCTTCTTCCGCCATGACAGCAGGTGCAATGGTATTGATGGCTTTAGCCAGCTCAGGCTCGACTTCAGCACGATCCACAGCTGTGTAAGCGGCAGCGTTGATAAGCACATCAGGCTGCCAAGCGCGAAAAACCTGACGAATGCTCTTCATATCAGCCAGATCGATCAAAGGATAGTCACAAGCATTCAGCTCACCCAATGGCGCGAGAGTACGTTCCAATTCCCAACCAAGCTGACCGGTGTTTCCAAGCAGGAGAATGCGCATGGGATGATCGAAGTGAAAAGACCAGGGGATCCTTACTACCTATTGAAAGGCAGCTCTTCTTCCAAAAGACGCAGAAGGTACTGCCCATATTGGTTGCTGTCCATGCTGAGTGCCTGGTGGCGGAGCTGAGCAGCGTCGGTGAAACCAAGGCGATAGGCAATTTCCTCCGGGCAGGAAATCATCATTCCCTGGCGGTCTTGAACCGTTTGAACAAAGTTGCTGGCTTGTAGAAGAGCCTCATGGGTACCAGCATCCAACCAGGCAACACCACGCCCGAGGACTTCCACGCGCATCTGTCCACGAGACAGGTAGATCATGTTGAGGTCGGTGATCTCGATCTCGCCACGGGCGGAGGGTTTGAGGGTGGCGGCAAGCTCGGCGACCAAGGAATCATAAAAATACATGCCTGGGACGGCATAATGGGAGCGAGGTTTGGCAGGCTTTTCTTCAATGCTGAGAGCGAAACCATTCGAATCAAATTCGACCACACCGTAACGTTTGGGATCACGCACCGGATAGGCAAAGATCAAAGCACCCTGGGTGAGCTGGGCTGCATTACGAAGTTGAGAGGGCAACCCATGCCCAAAGAAGATATTATCCCCAAGAATCAGGCAGACCGGCTCACCAGCAATGAAGTCCTGCCCGACCAAAAAGGCATCTGCCAATCCGCGGGGTTCAACCTGCTCAACGTAAGATATTTTCAACCCAAGATGAGAACCATCCCTCAGCAAGGTGCGAAAGGCAGGCAGGGCGTCTGTTGAGCTGATGACCAGGATCTCGCGGATGCCAGCCAGCATCAGCATGGACAGCGGGTAATACACCATGGGTTTATCGTAAACAGGCAGGAGCTGTTTGCTGACCCCGATGGTAATGGGATAAAGCCGGGTGCCTTTGCCACCGGAGAGGATGATGCCCTTCATAGTTGCCTCCTAACCCAACTCATTGTCGTTGGTCGTAATTTCGCTCCAACCATTGTTGGTAATCCTGTTGGTGGTTAATCGCTGCAACCCAACCCGGATGAGAAAGGTACCACTGAATGGTTTTTTGTAAGCCACCGCCGAGCGATTGCTTTGGCTGCCATCCCAATTGGGTTTTGATCTTCGTGATATCGATGGCATAGCGCCGGTCATGACCAGGGCGATCGGGAACGAAACGCATCAAGGATGAATGTGGGACGGAGGGCGAGTCGGGTAGAAGCTCATCCAAAGCAGCACACAGTTGATGAACAAGCTCAAGATTGGTCGGCTGAGAGCCTGCGCCGATATTGTAAGTCTGACCCGGGCTACCTCCACGCAATACCATCCAAATGGCTTCACAATGATCCTCCACATACAACCAATCGCGGATCTGAGCACCATCACCATAGATGGGGAGGGGTTTGCCATCCAGCGCATTCAAGATCATGAGAGGAATGAGCTTTTCGGGAAACTGGAATGGACCATAGTTATTTGTGCAGTTAGTGATGGAATATGGCAGGCCGTAGGTGTGCCCATAGGCACGGACGTAATGATCACTGGCAGCTTTGGATGCGGAGTAGGGAGAACTAGGAGCGTAGGGGGTTTCCTCTGTGCAGGCAGGGTCAGTGGGCTTAAGGGTGCCGAATACTTCATCGGTAGAGATGTGATGGAAGCGAAGGCCATCAAGGGGAAGTGTCTTTTCTTGCAGCCAATACTCTCGGGCAGCTTCCAGTAAGGTGAAGGTGCCAATGACGTTCGTACGCAGAAAGTGATCAGGATAAAGGATCGAACGATCCACGTGAGTTTCTGCAGCGAAGTGAACAACCGTATCGATTTTATAGAAATGGAAAAGGTGATCCATTAGCGGACGGTCGCAGATATCACCTCGGATGAAAGTATGACGCTCGGGGAAAGGCAAATCCTTAAGATTTTCCTGGCTACCTGCGTAAGAGAGCAAATCCAGATTTATGATGTTGACATCCGGCTCTACCTGTAGCAAATAGCGGACGAAATTGGAGCCAATAAACCCCGCACCACCTGTGACGAGGACATTATTCATCTTATCTCCTGTTCGTAGACTTCAGCTTCATCGAGAGGCTTACCTTGATTATCCTTGGGTGAGAGGATGGGCCGTTCTCCTGCAGGGATTGGCCAGGCGATATTCAAGCCGGGATCATTCCAGAGAAGAGTGCGTTCCCATTCGGGGGCATAGTAGTCGGTTGCCTTATAGACCACCTCAGCCCACTCACTGAGGACATAAAATCCATGGGCAAAGCCAGGAGGAACCCATAACTGCATCTTATTTTTGGCAGAGAGCTCAATCCCAACCCATTGTCCAAAAGTGGGCGACCAGCGACGTAGATCGACCGCCACGTCGTAGATCTCACCGACGATGACGCGCATGACCTTGCCTTGAGCCTGGCGAAGCTGATAATGTAAACCGCGCAAGGTGCCATGCTGAGAGCCCGAATGATTATCCTGAACGTAGATGAAAGGCAAGCCTGCAGCACCAAACCGTTGTGCCTGATAGGTCTCCATGAAAAAGCCGCGTTCATCTCCGTACATTTGTGGAGCAATAAGGATTACATCCGGAATTGTGGTTGGTTTAAACAACATGTAATCAGGCCTCCAACTGTGGTGTACCTAATTGTAATATCAATCTCAGATAAATCAATTTGGATCAGTGGCTGAGGGTCTGGCGTAACCACAGACGCAGACGGATTGGCAACCAGGCATAGAGCATACGGCGAACCAGCCAGCGGGCGGCCAGCCAAGAGATGGGACTGCCACCCTCACGCTGGTAAACCCGGATCATCTCAGGATAACAGCGATCATCCATCATTACTGATTTTCCCTCTCCATGCAGACGAAAATTCGCCCACAGGCGGGGAGTGTAAACCAATGGTGCCAGTTTCGCCAAGCGCACCCAGAGATCGTAATCCATGGCAAATTGAAAAGTTGGATCGAGCGGTCCAACCTGCTTCCACAACCTAGACCAGAAGAATGTGGTCTGTTGGGGGATGTGGACCGAGCCGCGTAGCAGCTTTTTTAGATTTGTCTGCCGCGCGGGGAAGCGGCCGATGACGCAACCCTGCTCATCGATCAGGTTGGCGTCGGCATAAACCAGGGCAGCCTCAGGATGGGAAAGCAACCAGGTCACTGCCTCTGAGACAGTCCCAGGGAGATAGGTGTCATCTGAGTTCAACCAGGCGAATATCTCACCATTGGCATGAGCAAAGCCTTTGTTAATCCCATCCGTCTGACCTTGATCAGTCTCAGAGACCCACCAAGAAAGCTGGCTGGCATAACGCTGGATGATTTCTACGGAACCATCGGTGGAACCACCATCTACGATGATGTATTCCACGTTGGGATAATCCTGTGACAGGACGGATTGGATAGTCTCCGTGAGGAAACGTCCCTGGTTATAAGAGGGGGTGATGATGGAAACAAGAGGGGGCATGGTTTTCAATGTCAGACCTGTGGGGAAGTCATTTAAATACTCAACAGGTGGATGCCCTTCCCATCAATATGAAGTTGTTGACCGTGATGCTGGAAGCGCCTGCGTGTATTGCGATATGCAAGGAAGAGTTTGCCCAACCCGATCGTATTGCCAACAGCTTGAACAACTTTATACCAGGCATGCAAGACAGCTTTGGGGGACAACCTCCAGGCTTGCCGGAAGTGATCGAGTGCCAGGTGGGGATTATCTGCATCGATCAACCGCTTGCCAGCAAAAACATGCAAGCCGGCATATAAGCAACTGCGCTGTTGGGCGATCACAGATTGCATGGCAGGATCACCCTCCAAAGTTTGGATGAATTGGAAAGCTTCATCAACAAAACATGCTGCCTGCGCTATCGTTTTGGCCCCTGTGTGAGTACGTTCAACCGCCCAAACCTCACCAACATGGAAGATGGGATATCTGGCGGCAATAAATACCCACAGGGTATGGTCAAGAATCAAGTGATAGCCGGTGGGAAGATATCCGGCCTGCTGCAAGGCTTCCTTCCGCATGAACACGGTCGGCTGCAAGAGAACATTAAATGCCAGCAGATCGGTCAGGGAGTATTGTGGGTAGGTATGCCAATCTAATACTCGAAGGTCAGAATCAACCATGACACCATCAGCATAGACCATGCCAACCTCTGGATGGGTTTGTAAGGCTTGAACAGCGCGACTCACCGTGTCGGATCGGTAATACAGATCGTCTGAGTTCAGCCAGGCAACGATTTGCCCATGAGCATGAGAGAAACCCTTGTTAATGGCATCGGCTTGACCTTTATCCGGTTCAGAAACCCACCAGACAAAACGATCAGCATAGCGCTGGATGATTTCATGGCTGCCATCTGTCGAACCACCATCCACGAGCAGGTATTCGATGTGCGGATAATCCTGCCACAGCACCGATTGGATGGTTTGCTCCAGGAAGCGGGCTTGATTATAGGAGGGTGTGATGATGGAAACGGTGGGAAGCGTCGAGGAAGACAATTTAAGAAGCGGGCTAGAAAAGGGAGGAATACTCCACCTTTGGGAAGATGGTCAGCTTGCCATCAATGGTGGCATCCAAAATGCGACGACCTGCACTCGAATAGGCGTCACGCGCTAAAGTATAGGCACGTTCCGAGCCTACCAAGTCGGGCAGCTGCCATTTAAAGCCTTTGCCGAAATAGTTGGGGGCAAAATGATTGGGGTCATCACCCTGGGAAACGACTGCCTGATTGGCAGCTCCCTGGGTGACAAAGTTGTGGTCCACCCCCACCAGAATGGCTTCAGTAAAGCCCATATGATAAGCCAGCTGGAGGGCGACATAGGTGACCGTGAAGCCTTCAAAAATACGACCAGTGATTTTTGAGCAGAAATTCTCTTCTCCGGTGAAGTCAGTGTCGAGGTAAGTGACTTTTGGGTCTGTGTGGAACCAGCGACGCGCCCGCCAGGTGAGGAATTTAGGTACGGTGAGGTTTTGCATCTCCGCGGCACACTGCTCGAGAACTAGATCGTTCACCGAAACCAGATAGGTAGAGGAGAAACCCAGCTCGGGAAAGAGCAGGTAGATGCGATTGAGACCAAAGGTGTACTCGCCACGAAGCCTGCTTAAGTCGGTCTGGCGCAGGCTGGGACCGTTACCGATGATGAAGCAACGTTGATTGGCATGTATATTCTCAATCTGTTTCAGCCTGCGGGTACTCTCAGCCCAGAGAGGGTTAATAGGTTGAGCCAGGAGATGCCGCCCACGATTGCGCCACCACCAATATGTGTCGGAGCCTAGTTTCCATACTGGTGAGGGAGTAAGTTTTTTTACTGATTGTCTTCTAGACTGACTTCTCGACTGACGAAGTGTCATTTGAGTATTCCCTGGGGAGGTGGGATTGTTGATGTCACTCTGTACTGAGGCGAGCGGTGGCTCCGCCGTCCACAATCATGGCCTGACCGGTCATAAAGGATGATTGAGCATCGTCCGCCAGGAAATAAATGGCATGGGCGATCTCTTCAGGGGTACCAATACGCCCATTGACAGTCTTGCGGGCGAGATTATCCAGACGGGTCTGGATATCACTGCCTTGAACATGTTCGCGGATTAAGCCAGCTCGCAGCATGGGTGTATCTACTGCACCAGGCAAGATGGCATTGACGCGAATATTATTGGGAGCAAACTCGATTGCCATGGCGCGGGTGAGAGCAAGCAAACCACCTTTACTGGCGGCATAGGCGGCAATGTTGGCAGAGGTTGCGATGGCGTGAACGGATGAGACGTTGACGATCGCCCCCCCGCCAGCAACATTGAATAACGGAAAAGCGAGCTTGGCGCTCAGAAAGACCGAGCGCAGGTTGGAAGCCATCACCGCATCCCATTCTTCAACACTGGTCTGGATGATGGGTTTGGCAATCTGGATGGCAGCATTATTGACCAATGCGTTGAGGTAACCAGTATGAGCATGGGCCTGGTTGAAGATGGATTCCAGATTTCCACCGATTGAAATATCTGACTGGATGAAAAAACCATCCTGGGGGAATGATTCTCCGAAGGGAGATCGGTCTACTCCAATGACGCGCCATCCTGAAGCAGAAAAGAGATGGACAGTGGCGCGACCTATCCCGCCAGCAGCTCCGGTGACCAGGACGGTGGGAGGAGTGGATAATCTTGTGTGATCAGTAATATTATTTGGCATGGTCAGATTCCTTTGGTAATGAAATGCCCAACCCATCCAGCAAATTATTGATTGTATTTTGATGCACTCTCTCCCAGGCTTTGGGACTGGAATTGGCATTGTGGGAAGAAAGCAAGACGTTATCCATTTTCGTCAGGGGACTGTCTACAGAAAGTGGCTCAACTTCGAAAACGTCCAATGCAGCACCCGCCAGCGTACCGGCTTGCAAGGCTGAAATTAATGCCAGCTCGTCGACGACCGGACCACGGGAGGTATTGATGAGGATAGCGGAAGGTTTGATTTTGGCGAGTGTGTTGGCGTTCATCAGGTGGAGGCTCTTGGAGTTCAGGTCACAATTCAGGCTGATGAAATCAGAACGTACGAGCAAGTCATCTAGCGAGGTCATTTCAACCCCATTCTTGGAGAGGAAAACCTGATCAATGAGGATGATGTCATTGCCGAGCAGCTTCATCCCGAAGGCGCGTGCCCGCCGGATGACCGCTTTGCCAATCTTGCCAACACCCACCACACCCAGGGTGCACTCGCTGAGTGAGCGCCCGGAGATTTTCTCCCATTGACCTGACTTCACAGCCCGGTCCATCCAAGGGAAACGTCTGGCGAAGGTGAGTATATAGCCAAGGACAGTGTCAGCAACCGGCAGGGTGAAGGCGTTGGGGGTATTGCGCACCTGGATGCCGAGCCTTTCAGCCTCCTGGCGATTGATCGAGTCTATACCGGTGCCCCATTTGGAGATAATCTTCAGCCGAGGAGAGCAGGCTTCGAGCACACGGGCGGTATAGTGGTCATCGCCACAAATGGTGCCATCGAACTGACCAGCATATAACAGGAGCTCGTTTTCGTCCAGGCGCTCATGTACCTCCGGAACGATCAGCTGCAAGCCAAGACCTTCCAGTAACGGGCGATAGCGGGGCAATAGCGGGATCATATATGGAGCAGTGTAAAGTATTATTGGCATGGGTTTATCCCTAATCCTGCAATGTTTGCTGCATTAAGAATTCAGTAATGGCAAAATCCAGCTCCTCATCGATATCCCAAGCTTCAGACGCCTCCATCTCGAACATAAAAGGACGTTCACCGAGGCGGTTAAGGCGATTGATTAACGTTGGGCGGGTGAAGATATAAATGCATGAGTTTTCTTCATAGACAGGAGGTAAATCCTGGGTTTGCTGCAGGATGGCAGGGTTATGATTAATGGCACGTCCAAGCTGATCCCATAAACGAACTTGCAAACGGGTTACTGAAAAGAGAGAATCATATTCAGGGATATTGGTCAATAAGGATTGGATGGCACGTGAGATGGTCGATGGGCGCAGCAGGGGGTTTGTGGTATGGGTTTGCAGGTAATAATCCGCTGCTACCTGTGAGGTGTCATAGACCAGGATCTCATTCATCGAAACAGCATCATCACGCAAATGCTCAGGTCGCTCGAGGATGCGGACTGTGGGGTAATGTTGCTGCAGTCCTTCCATGATAGGCTGGCTGTCCGTATCAACCACCACTTGAGAAATCTCAGTGCAGGCAAGCAATGAGCCAATGATGTGATGGAAAAGTGGTTTTCCAGCCAGCGGACGGAAATTCTTGCCTGAAACACGCTGTGAGTGGTGGCGCATAGGTACAAGGGCAGCAATTGTAGACATATTACCTCTGGTGAGCATGGGTTTCTTCGTTCAGATTATATTGGATGTGGGAAATGCCCTCGTATTGTTGGGGGTCTGCAAACTTGTGCCGCGTGGATAGTAGAAAGTCTGGCGTAGCTGCCAAGTTAGAGGCCCAGATTGACGATAACCTATATAGGTACCCCAAAATTGCATCCAGCGGAATCAACAAATTTCTCCAAAATGAGAGACTAATTTACGCTGCTGGGCAGCGTGCCAAAGATCGCTGAGGATATTTGTGGTGAGGTTGTGAAATAAATCCCACAAATAATAGTGTTCTTGAGGGAAAAGGCGCTTGAAAGCCATGGCTTCACGACGATAGCGGTTATAAACCCCAGGTGGAGTTTCTTCATGAACATGGATCACTTCCGCTTCAGCGACATAGCATATGGTGTATCCCTGAGCCATTATGCGTTGAGACCACTCTAGGTCTTCAAGACCGTAGAGGGTTTCATCGTAGCGGAACCTATCCCAAAGAGACCGGCGGATGGCTGCATTGGCGTTGTTGCAGAATGGGTAAGGCTGGTGAGATTGAGAATGGTCGGGATACCAGTGATGAAATATCTGGTGTTCGGAGAATTTGTTGAGTGAGTCGCCACGCTCCTTGCCATAGGTGAGTGCAACTTGCGGGTCAGCAAAGGGTGCCATGAGGGACTCGAGCCAATCGGGGTAGACAGGATAGACGTGGGCACTAGCGATTACAATCAAGCCTCCATGAGTATGACTAACCCCCTGATTTAACGAATAACCAAAGGTAAAATCCTCAGGCTGGATATGCATTACTTGAACCGGTTATTGAGATGCGATTTCAAGTGTACGGTCGGTTGAACCTGAATCAACCAGGAAGATCTCAGCCTCTTTTAGGAACTGTTGTGCAATTCCCTCCAACAGACGGGCGATGTGTTTTTCTTCGTTGCAGGCACGGATGACTTGGAAACGCGCATTAGGGGAAAAGATAGCTTCCGAGAATTGGCGGGGATCAAAGGTCTGAATCGAGTAAGAAATCACCATTCTGCAGGATGCCATTTAATATGGCTTTGATGGCAGGTGAGGTGGAAGGAGAAAGCGCTTGAGGGTTAAAGTTTTTTAGGCTGACGAAACCAGGCCAGATGCCATCCTCCTGGAGGAAATCTCCAAAAGGGAGTGAGGAGCGAAATAG
>JBAPSY010000098.1:0-2842 GCA_049281855.1 Anaerolineales bacterium | reverse complement strand
ACTGACGTCCCCTCACCCACAGCCAGACTGACCCAGACACCTTCCACACCCCTTCCCTCCCCCAATAGCACTTCCACACCAGGAGGGGTGATCCAAACCGCCACCTTGGCCGCATTTTGCGACCAGGCAGCCGCGGGCAACCCGATTGACATCACCATCCCGGATGATAGCCTGATCCAAGCCGGGGAGAGTTTTATTAAAACCTGGAAGCTGGTGAATATTGGCACCTGCACCTGGACGACGTACTATTCCGCCAGCTTTTTCTATGGTGACCGGATGGGTGCCCCGGTATCCGTTCCATTACAAGCCACCGTCCTGCCGGCCCAAAGCGTCGAAGTTTCGGTCGAAATGCTTGCCCCGTTATCACCAGGCACATATCAGGGAAATTGGAAGCTGAGCAACCCAGGCGGGGTCTTGTTTGGCATCGGCCCGAATGGAGATTCTCCTTTTTGGGTGCGTATTATCGTGGCTGAAAACCAGTCAGGCACAGCCACAGCAACAGAAGGGGTCACAGCCACGCTCAGCCCGACCGATCTGGTCACCTCCACACCAACCCCCGAGGGACAGGTCAGCGGCAAACTTTCGCCCGTCCCAGGGGATACTATTGACCTGGACAACCTCACACTGAACGGCGACAATGAAGACTTTGCCTACCAGGTGGATGCAAACCAATTTCATTGGCTCTACCCGCATGAAGAGGCGATGATAGGCGTCTATGGCAACCAGAAACCTTCGCTGGCTGACTGCCAGTCGGCAGGCATGAGCTCAGCCCCGATCGCAGTGGAGAGCCTGTCGATTGGCACGTACCTATGCTATACCACCAACGAGAGACGGTTGGGCAGGGCGCTCCTGGAGGCGGTGGACACGGATGATTTCACCCTGACCCTGGATTTGCTCACCTGGCTATGGCTACCATGAGCACACTCTATCTCGTGGCGACCCCAATTGGGAACCTGGAGGATATCAGCGCACGTGCGCTGCGTGTCTTACGTGAAGTGCGCCTGATCGCGGCCGAAGATACGCGCCAGACCTCTAAACTATTGCAGCGCTATGACATCCACACCCCCAGCCTGAGTTACCACGAACATAACAAGCTGTTGCGCCTGGAGCGGGTGCTGGGTGCCCTGCAGGATGGGGATGTGGCGCTGGTCTCTGATGCCGGCACCCCTGCCCTGAACGACCCGGGCTACGAGCTGGTGCACGCGGTAATTGAAGCGGGACACGAGGTGAGCCCCATCCCGGGAGCCTGTGCGCCGATTGCAGCGCTGGTGGCATCTGGACTGCCCACCGATTCCTTCCTATACCTGGGCTATCTGCCTCGTAAGGTGGGTGAACGCCAGCGCCTGCTGGCACAGGTTGCCAGCCTGCCCTATACCTTGATCTTTCTCGAAGCGCCGCACCGCCTGTTATCCGCCCTGGAAGACCTGCAGGCGGAGCTCGGTGACCGGCGGATTGCGGTGGGACGCGAGCTGACCAAGCTGCACGAAGAGATCTTCCGCGGCAGTCTTAGCCAGGCACTGCAGCACTTCACAGAGAAGCCACCACGCGGTGAATTCACCCTGGTGCTGTCAGGCAACACCATCCAGGTGGAGCGTTGGACTGAAGAGCGCCTGGATGCTGAGCTGAAAACGCAATTGGCAACTAGTATACCAGCCTCGCAATTGGCGGCCAGCCTCGCTTCATCTTCCGGCTGGTCGCGAGGCGAGATTTATCAGCGCATGCTCAATACCCAGGGAAAAAAGAACCCTCAAAAACATTAACGATATCTTATCAGCGACTTAACCATCTCATAGACTATGGACCTAAACGATTACAACTCCTTCTCGCATATCGACAAGCAGAATTACCTGGCTGAGATCGAAAACCTACCCGGCCAGCTTGAGAATGCCTACCAGCAGGGTTTGACATTGGGCTTACCAGCCTGGAAAGGCATCCAACGTGTGCTCATTGCAGGCATGGGTGGCTCAGCCATCGGGGCTGACCTGCTGGTAGCCTACGCCGCTCCACTCAGCCCGGTGCCAATCATCGTGCAGCGCAATTACACCTTGCCGGCCTGGGCAAGCGGACCCGAGACGCTGGTCATCGCCAGTTCGCATTCCGGCAACACTGAGGAGACCCTGGCAGCATTCGAGCAAGCCTCGAAAAGCAATTGCCGTATCCTGGCGCTGTGCACGGGTGGTAAATTGGCTAAGGCGGCTATAGCATCAAACGTCCCACTGTGGACTTTCGTTCACAAGGGGCAGCCGCGCGCGGCAGTCGGTTATTCATTCGGTTTGCTACTGGCCTTGCTGAGGCGTTTGGAACTGATCCCCGACCCGGCTGATGCGCTGGCAGAGACAATCGCGGCTATGCGCACCCAACAACTGAGCCTGCAGGCCGAGCTGCCGGTGGTGCGTAACCTGGCCAAACGTCTGGCAGGGCAACTCGTTGGGCGCTGGGTGATGGTCTTCGGGGCGGATTTGCTCGAGCCGGTCGCCCGGCGCTGGAAGACGCAGCTTAACGAGCTGGCCAAGGCCTGGGGGCAGTTCGAGACGCTGCCTGAAGCCGACCACAATGCTCTTGCCGGCCTGCAACAGCCCGAGCAGGCACTTTCAAGCGCCATGGCGTTGTTCCTGCGGGCTCGTTCCTACCACCCACGCAACCTGCGACGCACTGAGCTGACCAAGCAGGCTTACATGCTCGAAGGGTTAAACACCGATTTCGTGGATGCGCAGGGGGAAACACCCCTCGCCCAGCTGTGGACCGCACTACACTTCGGTGACTACGTGGCGTATTACCTGGCGATGCTCTACGAGACTGACCCCACTCCCATCCAGGTGTTGGAGGGTTTTAAAAAGCAATT
>JBAPSY010000097.1:0-2383 GCA_049281855.1 Anaerolineales bacterium | reverse complement strand
GACTATAGGTCCACTGGCCTGCCTGGAACACGCCCGGTACAGGTGTGGTGATGGCGTTCATGATTTTCGGCAGCCGGCTCTCAGCCGGCATGGGGTGATTGGTGAACGACCAGCCAGTGATGGCTCCCTCAGAATTCCCCGCCAGCCGCGCCATGGTCAGCGGGGTAGAACTGAACTGGTGCAGCACAGCTTGCTGGAGGCCCGGGTACATGGAGCCATCCAGAGTGGCGATCACACACCGCTCGCACAGGGCTTTAAACGGCTGATACCAGTCCATCTCCTGGATGCGCTTGGTGAGTGCATAATCGAACAGCACACTCACGATCAACCCGCTCTGCCCCACTGGTGCCAGGGAGGGATCTCGCAGCACCGGGATGGAAATCTCATAGGTGGTCAGGGCGAAGAACTCCTCCAGCCAGTGCTCGATCTCATCTCGCTCTGCCTTAATCGGTATTGGCCCGGCTTGCGACTGGCCTTGCCGGCTGGGAGTGTAGAAGAAGTGCTCGCTGGCGATGCGCTCGAAGTAGCTTTTATCCAGGTTGACCGCCAGGTACACCGTGTAGATCGAATCATTGCCCACCTTATCAGCCACCTCAACCTGGCGATGCAGGACGACTTCCTTCACATGCCGATCGTGAATATTCTCCATGTAGACCAACTTGTAGAAGGACTTCAAGTCAGCCGCCCAGATCAGCTTGCGGTACTGGTACTGGTTCCCCTGGGCATCCATGACCATCCGGCTCCCCGGGTCAACCACGCGGATATCGGTCTTCGTGCTGATCTTGCCCCCATGGCTTTCGATGAAGCCAGTCATTTTCTCGACGAGCTTTCCCGTCCCGCCCAGCGGGTAGTTGTAATCCAGGTACAGCTTGATATAACTCAGGGCGAAGAAGGCTGGTGTTTGTTGGAAGAAATGCTGCGAGATGATGTCCAGCAGGCTCTGGTTGCGGGTGTATTGGCGCAAGAAATCCACCACCGGCTGGTTCAAAGCGGTAATCTTCGGCGCGGTCAGGGCGTACTTCACCATCCATGGCAGGATCTTCTTCATCAGGTAGTCACGATCCTGCTTCATGTCCAGGAAGATCGGATTGTTGATGCCATACTGCACCTTCATGTACTGCATAATCAAGCGGACCTGTTCCATGATCCGCGTGATCTCAGCTTTACTTTGTGGATACAGTCCTTCGAGCATAGCCTCGTAATCGGCCACGCTGGCTTCGCTCTCCAGGTGGATCACACGATCTTCGATGCCTATGGATACATGGTTTTTTACCAACTCAAGCTCCACGCCCAGTTGCTTCAGCATCGGCAGCAGCACGCCCGAGTTTTCCATGGCGCGGATGCCACCATCGAAGACGAAGCCATCCTGCTCGAAAGATCTAATCAGTCCGCCGCAGGATGGTTCCTTCTCGCACAACAGGGTACGCAAGCCGGCTTTGGAAAGATAGGCTGTGGCGGTCAAACCGGCAATCCCGCTGCCTACAACGATAGCGTCATATTCCATATCCTCTCCTCCTCCAAACACCCACCTGTCAGCTCATGCCAGCTTGGTCGCTTGCTCGCTGATCATCCACACGCGCTTGCCCAGCTCCCGATCGAGGGCGTGCATTGCCGGCTTCTCGTCGATGGTCTGGTTGAAGAACCTGCCACTCACCTCGGCCATCTCGGGTGCAGCCACCAGGTAATAAATTGCCTCGCTCGAGATAATCGGGTTTTTTAGTATCCAACCAATCAGATAACGCTGGTAGAAACGGTACACAGGCCCATTGTTCATGCCGATATTTGTGCGCACCTCGCCCGGATGCATGGCATTGATTGTTACGCCTGTGCCTCTTAATCTCTCTGCCAGCTCCCACACGGTAAGTAGCTGGGCAACCTTGGAAGCTCCGTAACCCTGCAGCCCATGATACCGCCGTCGCTGCCAGGTCAGGTCGGTGAGATCCAACCCGCCAAAACGGTGCCCTTGTGAATTTACCTGTAGGATACGGCTAGGAGCACTGGCGACCATCCGATCGAGTAGCAAGCGGGTCAACAGAAAGGACGCCAGATGGTTGACACAGAAAACGGTCTCGAAACCCTCATTTGTCAGGGTTCGGTGGGTATTGTGCAGCCCGACATTGTTGATCAACACGTCGATGTGTGGGTAGCTTGCCAGGATCCCCGTTGCGGCTATGCGCACCTCATCAAGACAGGAGAAATCAGCCTGCAGCACATCCACCTGATTCCCGTAGGCGTGCTGCAGCTCAGACTGCACCTTGGCAGCCTTATGAGGATTACGGCATACCAGCACCAGGCTGGCTCCACCCTGGGCAAGCCTCCTAGCAGCCTGATAGCCCACACCCGATGTAGCGCCGGTAAGGACACATAGTTTGCCGTCCATGCG
>JBAPSY010000096.1:0-1585 GCA_049281855.1 Anaerolineales bacterium | reverse complement strand
TCTGGATGGCTCCATGTACCCGGGCCTCCAGCAAGCTGTGCTGCACCAGTTCAGTTCTACCCCGCTGACCATGGCGCGGCTGGCGGGGAATTCTGAGGGGGCCATCACTGGCTGGTCGTTCACCAATCACCCCATGCCGGCTGAGAGCCGGCTGCCGAAAATCATGAACGCCATCACCACACCTGTACCGGGCGTGTTTCAGGCAGGCCAGTGGACCTATAGTCCGGCTGGTCTACCAATCTCCATCATAACCGGCAAGCTGGCTGCAGACCGTGTTATTAAGGAAATAGGAAAAGGGTAATAATTGAATCATGATCTCTATTGTAATGGTATTCATTGCATTTGTATTTGGCTCATTTCCGTTTTCTGTCTGGCTTGGTATACTCCTACTAGGAGTGGATGTTCGCCAATATGGTGATGGTAATCCTGGTGCGGCCAATGTATTTCGTACTGGGAACAAGCTTGTTGGTGTCCTGTCATTAATCCTTGATGTTAGCAAAGCAGCGGCTCCAGTTGGGCTTGCCTATTTCAATATAGGTATTCGCGGGACAGCAATGGCATTGATCGCCATCGCTCCCATCCTAGGGCATGTTTTCTCCCCATTTCTTCACTTCCGGGGAGGAAAGGCACTTACTGTGGCACTTGGTGTGTGGATCGGATTAACGATTTGGAAAGCTTCATTGGTTGGTGTGATCGGAACTGTAGTTGGAATCGCTCTGATAACCTCCTCGGGTTGGGCGGTTCTGCTAGGATTAGCAATGATTTTAATCGCACTATTACTCTGGATGCCAGAGCCTTTGTTACTGATGGTGTGGGTCAGTGAAACGCTAATTCTGGCATGGACACATCGGTACGACCTACGGCAGAGGCCAGCCCTGCGGCCTTGGTTGACCAGGCGCTTTACACCCAAGAGTTGATAAAGTATGACTAATTATTTCACTCATTGGATGATCATGAGTTTTATCTATTTTCAGGCAGTGGTTTTGATTATCATCCTGAGCAATATTATTCTCCTTCATCGGCCCCGGCATCAATATAAACCGGTCAACTTTCCATCCGTCTCCATACTTGTACCTGCGCGCGATGAAGAAAAAAGTATCAGCAAATGCATTCACTCTCTCCTGAGGCAAGATTACCCTAACTATGAGGTAATTGTCCTGGATGACCAATCAAGCGATGATACAGTTACTATTCTAAAGCGAATCGAGATTGATTATCCGAGGTTGAAGGTTTTGTCAGGCAGCCCACCTCCAGAGGGATTTACTGGTAAGAACTGGGCATGCGCACAGCTTGCACAAAATGCCCAAGGTGACCTGCTGTTGTTCACAGACGCTGATACAGAATTCCAACCGCAGGCTCTGCGGAAAATTGTAAAAGCAATGGTGGGAGAGGAAGCAGACTTGCTAACTGGTTACCCACGGCAGGAGCTGGGGAGCTGGGGAGAACGATTACTGGTACCATTCTTTTTATGGGCTGTGCTGTGTTTTACCCCATTGTGGTTAGCCTACCGCCTCAAAATACCTACCCTATCCACTGCGGTTGGGCAGATGATGTTTTTCCGGCGTGAAGCATACCAGAAGGTGGG
>JBAPSY010000095.1:0-26822 GCA_049281855.1 Anaerolineales bacterium | reverse complement strand
AATCGACACACTGCCTGCCCCCTCTTTTGGATCATGGGTGGGCAGCAAGTCGGAAAGGCTGCTATCTCCGGCTGGGATTCCCTCATCGAACCTACTCTGGATAATCCCGAGCTAAATCTAAAACTCTCGCCATTTACTTGCTCGCTTTCTGACATATGCAAACCTGGCAATATTGTTTTCGTTGAAAT
This sequence comes from Anaerolineales bacterium, assembly GCA_049281855.1. Taxonomy (GTDB): domain Bacteria; phylum Chloroflexota; class Anaerolineae; order Anaerolineales; family UBA4823; genus FEB-25. Next base: position 26,634 of record JBAPSY010000095.1, on the reverse strand, counting down.
CTATCCTGCTGAGTTTTATGGACATCTAGGGTTATCATTTTCATCCCCTGTCCGTAGAAGTAAACGCCGGTATGATGATCGCAAAGCTTCTGCTCTGCAGCTCATCCCTGGCAGAAGAGCATAACCTGGATTTAGATGATTCGATCAGACATATAGTCGAGGACGGGTTCAGCAACCTTCTCGATAGTGAAAACCGGTTTGATGCTTTCTTTGGTCTATATGGTATGATAAACGTCATTCTGGGGAATCCCCAGCCGTTGAACCGTTACCTTACCAAATCTCTAAAATTGAAGGCTGGATGTTCGGTCAGGAAGGTCCATTAAAGGTAACTTTACTTGGCAGAAGTAGTGAGTAAAACGGCTTTTATCACAGGTGCGTCCAGCGGTGTTGGCGCTGAATTTGCCAACCAGTTGGCTGCTAAGGGTTATAACCTGGTCCTGACAGCTAGACGCGAAGAACGCTTACAACACCTAGCCGAAATCCTCCGAGCCAGGTTTAGTATCCAGGTTAATATACTCCCAGCTGATCTTTCGAAATTGCCTGACATTGATAAATTGGTCTCGGAAATAAATATCATGTCCAACCTTGACCTGCTGGTTAACAATGCCGGTTTTGGAACTGTTGGAAGATTTCACCGGGTGGACGCAGATAAAGAGCTGGCTATGATGAATGTGCATATGGTTGCACCAGTGATGCTCTGCCGGGCTGCCTTACCGGGGATGATCTTTCGAAATCAAGGTGGAATCATCAATGTCGCTTCATTGGCTGGTCTCATACCCATCCGAAACGTCATATATCACTCGAGTAAAGCTTTTCTGGTCAGCTTTTCTGAAGTACTTCATACCGAGCTCATAAAAAGTCAGGTGCGAGTACAAGCACTTTGTCCGGGTTTCGTCTACACGGAGTTTCATGATACAGCAGAATATTCACGTTTTCCACGCAGCAGCGTTCCCCGATTTTTATGGATGAGCGCTGAGCAAGTTGTAGCAGAATCCTTAAAGTCTCTACAGCACCGTAAAGTTATTTGTATTCCAGGCCACATATATCGATTTGCAGGGGACCTCTCCCGCAATAGTTACACAGCTGGTCTAATTAAATTTATGGCACAGCTGGTTTTACGTAAGAGAAAAACCTTCATAAATACTTAGCGATTGGAGCTCGATATGGCGAATGTTCTCTTCAACCAATCCAGGATCATCACAATTGAACGTCATATTCTTGAAGAACAACAAATTCATCCTGAAGCAACGGGGGTATTAACCAACATTCTGTACGACTTGGCTTTGGCAGGTAAATTTATCGCCAGTCAGACAACCCGTGCCGGCTTATCAGAAATCCTCGGCGCTACGGAAGACGTTAATATTCAGGGTGAAACTGTGATGAAGCTTGATCAGATTGCTGATCAGACCATTTTTCGTTTGAACGACCATACAGGTCGAATTGCTGTCATGGCTTCGGAGGAGCATGAGCATCTACTCCCGATTCCCAAAGGCTTTCCAATCGGCAAGTATGTTCTCCTCTTTGATCCATTGGATGGTTCTTCAAATATCGATTACAACGCCACCATCGGTACCATCTTTGCCATTTACAGGCGTTTCTCCTCTGATGGACCAGGAACATTGGAAGACTGTCTGCAACCAGGAAGTGCCCTAGTGACGGCAGGATATATGATCTATGGTTCCAGCACCATGCTGGTTTACACCAGCGGTTCAGGTGTGCATGGGTTTACCCTCGACCCAATGATTGGCGAATTCCTCCTAACCCACCCTAATATCCACATACCAGACAATCCCAAATATTACTCTGTCAATCATGGGAATGAAATCTATTGGAGCGAGGGCATAGTTAAGTACGCACATTGGTTGCAAGGGATTGAGGGCGATCACAAACCGCTTTCATTACGATATATTGGCTCGCTGGTGGGTGACTTTCATCGAACCTTGCTCTCTGGTGGAGTGTTTTTTTATCCGGCCGATTCCCATGACCCAGCCAAACCTCACGGTAAATTGCGATTAACCTACGAGGCTGCTCCATTAGCATTCATTGCTCATCATGCCGGTGGTCATGCATCGGATGGACGTAAGAACATCCTTGACCTACACCCCGCCTCGTTACACCAGCGAACTGCGCTATTTATTGGTGACAGGCGTTTGGTGGAGAAAGCTGAGGAGTTTATCCAACAATACGATTCATAGAATTAACCCTTGACAATTAGCGCAAATGTTCTATAATATAGCTAAATAGAACATGTGTTCTCTTTAATCCGCAAATCCACTTTATCAAGGAGGTTATCTATGAACCACACAGCCAGCCAATCCATCAATTTTTCTCGTGTCTCACATAAAATCAATTATTCTCGGGGTAAATTATTCGGTTTTCTGATCATTGGCGCATTGCTCGCTTTTGAATTGTTCAACTACAGTACAACAGATTTTGCGCTCAACGACCTGCTTGGAGGATTACGCTTCTTGGGAGTTCGTTGGGCAACTATCCTTGCAATTGCCTTTTGTGGCATCGATTTTGCAGGCATCGCTCGCCTATTTACACCCGAACAAGGTGAGAATGGACCAAAAGAAGTATGGTATCTCTTCAGCGCTTGGCTGCTTGCAGCTTCCATGAATGCCATGCTCACTTGGTGGGGTGTCGCATTAGCCATAGTCAACCATGAATCTCTCGGTGGGACAGTAATTGCCCGCCAAACATTGATTGATATTGTTCCGATATTTGTAGCAATCATGGTTTGGTTAATCCGGGTTCTGATCATTGGCACGTTTTCCGTCGCTGGGAATCGTTTATTCAGCCAGGCAGATACATCTCATTGGTCACAACCTGTGCCAGTCCTGCACCGTGCTGATGGCGGCAGTAAACCAGCACAGGCTCAACCGGTCACAATTCGCCCACTTCCCAAAACCTCTTCTGAATCGGATCGTCGGCCACTCGGTCGCCCAGAACCCACTTATCATCCTGCTGGAATGACGGGGAATAAATCAACGAATAACCAAACCAGGCAATAAATGAATATAAAAAGAGCGATCTTATTGATAGTTAACCAATAAGGTCGCTCTTCTGAATTGTTTGTAATTGTTTTATCGCATTTTATTAAGCACAGTATTTAATACCCCGCCATTGCGATAATAATCCACTTCAATCATCGTATCCAATCTGGCTATCGCATGGAAATAAATTACACTCAGATCATCTCGGATCAATCTGACAGTTACTTGAGAGTTTGGTGAGATGTGTTCATCCAGTCCATCAAGACTGATGATCTCCCGACCGGTTATCCCAAGCGTCGTGCTGTTCTCACCTGGCATGAATTGCAAGGGTAATAGCCCCATCCCAACCAGGTTTGAACGGTGGATGCGCTCAAATGATTCTGCAATCACAGCCTTAACCCCCAACAAGCTGGTGCCTTTTGCTGCCCAATCCCGGCTTGACCCAGACCCATAATCTTTCCCCGCAATGATTACCAGTGGAATACTATCCCGACGATATTTCATTGCTGCATCATATATGCTCATTTGCTCACCATCTGGCAGGTGCAGGGTTATTCCACCCTCAACTCCAGGGACCATGCGGTTCTTGAGCCGAATATTAGCGAATGTGCCCCGAGTCATGATACGGTCATTTCCTCGTCGAGAGCCATAAGAATTGAATTCACGTGGCTGCACGCCATTCGCAATCAGGTACTTCCCAGCTGGGCTGTCAGCAGGGATCGACCCTGCTGGAGATATATGATCCGTTGTGATCGAATCTCCCAACAAAGCCAACACCCTCCCTCCAATGAACCCTATTATTTCACGCCTTTCCTGTCTTGGATCTGAGAAAAAGGGTGGTTCCTGAATATAGGTTGAGGTTTTATCCCAAGGGTAAAGTTCGCTCTCACTCGAATGAATTGCATTCCAGGTGTCATTGCCAGTGAATACACTCTGATATTTTTCCTTGAACATCTCCGTAGAGACATTCTTCGCCACCGCTTGTGAAACCTCCTCATTCGAAGGCCAAATATCTCTCATAAAAACAGGCTTCCCATCCGAATCAACCCCCAAAGGTTCATTTTTGAGGTCAATATCAACTGTCCCAGCCAATGCATATGACACCACTAATGGAGGCGAAGCCAAGTAATTTGCTCTCACATAGGGGTGGATCCGACCCTCAAAATTCCGATTCCCTGAGAGCACACTCACTGCAACCAGGTTCGCACTGGTTATGGCTTTAACCACTTCGCCAGGCAGTGGTCCAGAATTGCCAATACATGTCGTGCATCCATAACCGACCACATTGAATCCTAGTTTGGCTAATGGGTCGAGTAAACCAGCATTTGCCAGGTACTCAGTCACAACCCTGGAACCAGGTGCTAGGCTTGTCTTTACATAAGGCTTTATGCTCAATCCCCGCTCAAGTGCTTTCTTGGCAACCAGTCCAGCTGCAATCATCACAGATGGGTTGGAAGTGTTGGTGCAGGAAGTAATGGCTGCAATGACTACTGCCCCATGTGCCATTGTTGATGCATGTCCATTTGCACCAAATTTGACTTCTCTCACTAATTCGGTTTCATTCAACTCAAAGCCGCCATCTTTAATGGGTGCTACAAGCGCGGATTTGAAAGATCGTTTTAGGTTACCGATTGAAACCCGGTCTTGAGGGCGTTTCGGTCCTGCCAGGCTTGATTCGATACCATTCAGGTCGATTTCTAATGTATCGGTGTATTGTGGATCAGGAGAATTTTCGGTTCGGTATAAGCTTTGCTCCTTGCAATATCGTTCAACAATCTCTAAAGTTTCTTCCGAGCGTCCCGTCAGCTTTAGATATCGCAAGGTTTCATCATCCACTGGGAAATATCCGATAGTAGCTCCATATTCAGGTGCCATATTCGCGATCGTTGCTCGGTCAGGCAATGATAAAGAAGAAAGTCCAGGGCCAAAGAATTCTACAAATTTATCCACCACACCTTTCTTTCGTAAGACTTGGGTGATCGTTAATGTTAAATCGGTCGCTGTCACTCCCTCAGAAAGCTGTCCAATCAGTTTTACCCCGATTACATCCGGGGTTAGCATATCAATTGCCTGTCCGAGCATGGCTGCCTCTGCTTCTATTCCTCCCACACCCCATCCAACGACGCCCAATCCATTGATCATCGTAGTATGAGAATCTGTCCCAACTAAAGTATCAGGATAAGCAATATACCCATCGCCGGATTTCTCGGATACGACAACTTTTGCCAAATATTCTAAATTGACCTGGTGGACAATTCCTGTGGCTGGAGGAATTACACGAAAATTGCTGAATGCATTTTGCCCCCATCGTAAGAATTCATACCGTTCTCGATTGCGTTGGAATTCCAGTTCAGCATTTCGGACGAGCGCATCCGGACTGGCAAAAAAATCAACCTGCACTGAATGGTCGATCACCAAATCGACGGGCACCAGTGGGTTGATCTTTCGAGGATCACCACCCATACGGGCAATCGCTTCCCTCATGGCCGCAAGCTCAACAATGGCTGGAACACCCGTAAAATCTTGCATGATTACACGTGCTGGGCGATATGGCAGGGCAGTTCTGTGTACAGGGTTTGGGGTCCAAGCTGCCAGATTGAGTACATCTTCACGGACAATTTCACTCCCGTTACATTGGCGCAGCACAGATTCAAGCATGATCCGAATTGAATATGGGAGCCGTGATAATTGAGTTAATCCCTCCCGTTCCAATCTGCTCAATCGGTAAATTATAAATGATCCCCTTGAGGTCTCTAATATCTCTTTGGAATTAAATCGATCACATTCCATTAATACTCCTTAATATCCTCCTGTTGTCAACGGGAATCAATTATAATTTTAACATAGATGATGGTTCATTAACTATTGATTAACATAAACCAAGCAGGGTTTTCCCAGGTATTTTTGTGCATGCAGAAGAGATGATTAACCAAGATTCTCGATCTTCTGGCGCCGAACAATGGCGTCCGTCATCCGCACCACCCGCGACATGAATGACACATCGTGAACCCGCACGATATCTACTCCACGTGCGATCCCGATGGCTACCGATGCAGCTGTACCTTCAAGACGTTGGTCGGGAGGTAGATTTAGTGTATATCCGATAAATGATTTGCGGGACGGACCGAACAATACCGGATAATCTAATGCTCGAATTTCGTCCAACCGGTCCACCAGTTCAAGGTTTTGCTCTACCGATTTTCCAAATCCAATACCTGGGTCTATGATAATATGGTCATCAATTATACCGGCTGAAAGTGCGATCGCTACACTTTCCATTAACTCGCACTTCACATCCTCTACCAAATTATCATATGGTATACCAACATATCGTCCACCCAATCGTTCTTTAATCTCAGCATTCGCCCATGAACTACGGTTATGCATCAGGATTATCGGAATGTTGTGTTTCGCAGCTACTCCTGCCAACGCTGGGTCTGCGTGCAAACCCCAAACATCATTGACCATATGCGCACCTTGTTGGATCGCGGCTTCAGCCACATTGGATTTATAGGTATCGATCGAAATAATCACATCCAATTTAGCTGCTAACATGGCTATGACAGGAATTACCCTCTTCATCTCTACGTCAGCACTTACAAGTTGAGCTCCTGGTCGCGTGCTCTCACCACCTACATCCAGGATATCCGCTCCATTTTCGACGAAATTGCGGGCTTTGTCCAGGATTAAATCTAGATCGATTTGAAATTCATCAGGTGTCGATTCAATATTCAATAAACCATCACCAGAGAAGCTGTCGGGAGTCAGGTTTAGGATACCCATAATATATGTTCGTGATCCCCATTCCAGGGTAGTTCCATTGATGGTTAAAGATGAAATCATAGAATGACCAAGCTCTTCATTGTGACAATTACCATTTGGATGGATTACTTACAATTATTTTGATCATTAATCAATAATCATCCTGTTTGTAGTTCCCGATATACAACGAACCTACCAGCCTGCTTCAACACGGCGATTGCATCAACGCTAACAAATGGATTCATGTGCACTTTGCTTGTACCTCCCCAATCCACGCGGGAATGACCTGAAAGCTTTTTCGCATCCACACGGTAATATCTTTCTTCTGCGGGAAACCCTCCATCGGATAATTGTTTACTTTCCAATAAATCAAGCGCATCAGCACAACGTGGATCATTGATAAAGCCTGCTTCACTCATAACTTTTAAGCTAAAAAGGATATCATAATGCCAGTAATTGGGATAATGCAGTTGTACAAAATTCTTATAGATAATTCGCTCATCCGTTATTCGCTTGAATAAATGCCGTTTAAGAAATACCTCTGCAGCGCTATTTGCAGCTTGTTTTGCCTTTGGATCCCCTGAAGACTTTGCATACCAGGTTAACCCTCGTAGGGGGATCAAGGTCTCATTGAAGGAGGATTTGGCAGCTTCAGGTCGTTTATCACAATTCCAACCCCCATCCTCCCATTGCCATTTAATTAACCGTGAAGCTAATTCTTCCGTGCGATCATCGGCTAATCCCAATGCCAGCGAATAATAAACGCAATTCCCTTCTTGAGATGCACACCGTCTTATTCGTCCATTGATCATACGGATATACCTCTCATGAGCTTTGGACAACCAGGTACCATAGCATTGTTCCATCAATGGTTTAAGCGAATCATCCCGTTCAGGGTATCCAAGATCAGCTAGAATGGACAAAACCCAATGCGCGCCAAACCATTTGTCATAAGGATGGTATGGGATTTGACCATCGACATTCCGGTCGCTCATTAGTCGTTGTACGGTTGGCGATAAGGCCAATTCTTTCCTTGCCCCAGGAAAAACAGAAGGGGATGAAGTGTTCCCCAATACATAACGGGTCATTTTCCAACGGATAATTGGATCTGGGTAACTTTCCAGATATCTAAGCAGATCCTCAGTCTTCTTCATAGTAGGTAACATTTTCATTAATCCCTAAAAGGATTGCCAGCACCTCATCCGGCAGATCAAATTCTGGCAATACTTGTCTGCCATAGCCTTGACCAGCCCGTTCACGTAAAGCCTGCCATAATAGTTGGCGTTCATCAGATTGGACAACCAGGTCATTCACCGTCTTTGCTCGCTGCAAGTATTCACCGGTTGTATAGAGAAAAGTTATCCTGCGCCATGTTTCTGCTTGAATCGGCTGAGGTAACCGTTCCAATGCTCCTAGCTGTACTTTATAATACTCCTCCTTCGCCCGTGGATGGTCAGGTTCAGTTTTTAATAATTCTGCTCGGGTAGTTAATTCATGTCCGCGGACAGGAGCTACATACTGAATACACCATTTTTCATCAACAAATGCACCAGTCTGGTAGAAAGCCAGATAATCCACTGCGATAACTTTAGGAGCTGTCCGTAACGGGATGCGATACCATCCCAGAAGTCGAGCAATCTCCAAATCCCTTGGGTTATTAACCACTGCTATCAATACGAGTGATGTTGGTTGGATCATTATCTTAATTTATATAGAAAAGCTGAATCTTATCGATAAATAAAAATGGATATCTGGGATTCATTTCTGATTCGATCAGCTCATGCTGGCATCAGAATTGAATTCCTCAATCAATGCATCGATTTCAGGAATCTGCTTTTGAACATTTATCCAGTAATCCAGCCCATACCATTGATCTTGAATTTCACCATAGGTTTTACCCTGCTGTTCCACCCAGGTAAAGTACTTCAAATTGTGTACTCGCTTTCGATCTGGATATGTTAGTTCGATCATATTATCGGTCGTTTCACCCAACATATATCTCGCGAAGTCTGCTGCAGCTTTGTCCTCAGTGTACTCACCAAATTCAAGTCGCATTTCCTGGAGGCGACTTCTGTATAGCTCCATCGAATCCGTCAGAATTGTCAGGATGATATCATGTTCACCCAGCTCATAATATTTTGCCATCTTGATCGCCGAGAGCACATTGGAGATCCCTGAAAATCCTAGCAAATCCAAGCTACTGACAATTTTCTCTGGTATACCGCATTTGGTTAAGTACACTCGTCCGGCGGGCTCATTAAACAATCGGGACAGATTGACCACCGCATTATCATCGATCGCTACGATAATATCTGTGTTCTTTACATTATGGATCCAGGGGACGTGTTTATCTCCAATTCCCTCGATACGGTGTGATCCGTAACCGTTTTGTAATAATGTCGGACATTGTAATGCCTCACTGGCTACGAGTTTACTACTTGGGAAACATTGCTTCAAGTAGTCACCACTACCTATGGTACCCGCAGAGCCTGTGGCAGAAGCCATACCGCGATATTCATCCTTGGATCCCATGATTTGTTGTAAAACTTCTTCCATGGCATGGCCTGTGATTTCATAATGCCATAAGTAATTCCCAAATTCTTCAAATTGATTGAATATCATCAAGTCTTGGCCTGATTTCCGTAGCTCCCAACATTTATCAAATATTTCTTTCACATTTGATTCGCTTCCAGGTGTCTTGATCGTCTCTCCTGCAATCTTTGCGAGCCACTCGAATCGTTCCTTGCTCATTCCTTCCGGTAGGATGGCAATCGACTCGCATCCAAGCAAGGCAGAATCATATGCCCCACCGCGGCAATAATTACCGGTTGAAGGCCAGACTGCTTTTTGGCTGGATGGGTCAAATTGTCCAGTTACCAAGCGTGGTACCAAGCAGCCAAATGCTGCTCCCACCTTATGTGCTCCGGTCGGGAACCATTTGCCCACCAATACGACTATCCGGGCAGGTGTGCCTGTTAAAGTGCTGGGCAACTCGACGTAATTGACCCCACCGAAACCACCTCCCTGAGCTTTTGGTTTATTATGCCAAGTGATGCGGAAGAGATTTCGTGGATTCACATCCCAAAGCCCAATCTTGAAAAGCTCCTGCTTGATCCGATCTGGGATTCGGGAAGGGTCTTTCATTTGGGCATATGTCGGGATGATAATATTCTTCTCTCGGACGCGTTGAATGGCTCGCTTCCGTCGGTTCATATCAATTGTTAAATCGATTTTCATGGAAATTCTCCTTATCTATCTTTGGGAGGAGCTTCTCTGATGATATAGAGTGGTCGTCCCTTCGCTTCATCATACAACCTTCCAATATATTCACCTAAAATCCCAAGCGATATAAGCTGTACACCACCCAGGAATAACACCGCGATCAAAGTCGTCGCCTGTCCAATGAATGCATGCAGACCTACCATACGTAGGATAATGACTATCGGAATAGCGATAATACTCAATCCGGCTGAGAAGAATCCAAGGTACATTGCCATCTGAAGCGGAAAATACGAGAAACTGGTGATGGCGTCACTAGCAAACTTGAGCATTTTTTTATAGGGATATTTTGTTACTCCCGAATACCGTGCTGCCCGTTTATACCCCACGCCTATCTGCTTGAATCCCACCCAGGATGACATGCCACGTAAGAAACGATGTCGTTCCCGCATCTGTACCATGACATCCACGACTTTTCTATCGAGTAGGCGAAAATCGCCTGTATCCATGGGGATTTTTACATCTGTGATGCGGTAGATTAGGCGATAAAAAACTGATGCTGTGAGCAATTTGAACCAAGTCTCACCTTCACGCTCCGAGCGTTGTGCAAATACAATCTCGTAACCTTCCTTCCATTTGATTATCAAATCTAGGATGACCTCAGGTGGATCCTGCAAATCTGCATCAATGATCACCACTGCCTGACCCTGCGAATAATCCAATCCTGCAGTCACTGCAATTTGGTGACCAAAATTACGTGCAAAGATGATCGGTTTGACATGCTCATCCTCAGTAGCAAGTTTGCGGATTTCATCAGTCGAGCCATCCGTTGAACCATCGTCAACCATCAATAATTCCCAATTTTCACCAGTTTTATCCAGGGTTTCTTTTATTCTGCAATACAACTCTGGAATATTTCCGATTTCATTATATATAGGTGCTATAACAGAGTAATGAATTTTATTTTCCATAATCTCACTTCACGAATTGGTTTATATTAATATAACGGTACGTCACAGGGATTATGACTTGCCAATTCAGAGAATGACTTTCTTTAATGCGTCCATACTAGGTTCAATGATGATCGGTTCCTTCACAGCCTGCATTGCTGCACGAACATCCTTTAAACCGCTCCCGGTATTGATTACAAGGACCGGGTCATCAGATTTAATTCTCCCAGCTCTAATTGCTTTCACCAAACCAGCATACGATGCTGCGCCTGCAGGTTCAGCAAAGATTCCAACTTTGCCTAGTTCCGCAATTGCAGAGATAATTTCACTGTCATTAACGAGTATATACCCACCACTTGTTTCACGTACCGCTCTGACTGCCCGCACCCCATCGCGTGGAAGATCGACGGAGATGCTATCCGCGATTGTGCGTGCGGTTACCGGGATGATTTTCTCATTACCAGATAAGAATGCATTGGCGATGGCTGCAGATCCCTCAGCCTGTACTCCATATAGGCATGGTATACTTTCCAACCAGCCTAATTTGATCAGATCTTTGAAGCCTTTATGCAATCCAGATATGATGTTCCCATCACCGACCGATACAAAAACAGATAGTGGTCCTTTTATGGGTGATTTTGAATTAACCATCCACTCCCAGATTTCGAACGCTGCGGTTTTCTTGCCCTCCGCTGTGAAGGGATTGTACCCGGTATTCCGGCAATACCAACCAAATTCATTGGATGCCTGTATTGTCAAATCAAATGCATCATCATATGTACCGTCAACTAAATAAACAGTCGCACCATAAATCAGCAATTGAGCAATTTTTGCAGAAGGGGCAGTTTTAGGCGCAAAAATCACAGCTTTTTGCCCGATAGCTGCTGCCATGCCAGCCAAAGCTGCCCCAGCATTCCCTGTGGACGCTGTCACGACCACTTCTGCTCCAATCTCTTGCGCTCTGCCGATGACAACCGCACTCGCTCGATCCTTAAAAGATGCAGTTGGGTTGCGACTTTCATCTTTGATCCAAATATTATCTAATCCAAGGTGGCTGGCTAAATCATCTGACGCATAGACTGGTGTCCATCCTGCAGAATGCAATGGGGTGTTTGCTCCTCCAGGGTCTGGTACAGGTAATAATGGTAAATAACGCCACAGAGAGAATTCATTAGAAGCAAATATATTTTCAGGTATGTATGTTTCTGAAATCCTGATGTAATCCAAAACAACGTCCAAATTCCCATCGTCTTTTGGACAAGTGTAAGTAACTTCACTGGGTGAATATTCTGCTCCACAAATGGAACAATGATAGCCCATAAAAATATTCATAGCTACACAAATCAATATATCAATCGAATCTACTTTACAGGATTATAATCCGCGTTCGCCCCGAATGTATGGGATGCCTAACGCAGCCGGCGCACCCAGGCGTTTGCGCACCGCCTCACGAGAGCCAATCACTAAAACGATAATGGTAAAGGCATATGGCAACATCTCGAGGAAATAGCCATAATACGGATTATAGTAGAACGGGTTAGCAATGCCTAGGATCATCGTTGGTCCCTGGATATCCAGAATCAAACGCCGTAACGCACCAAATACATAGGAACCAAATGCGGCCCTAAATGGATCCCATTGGGCAAATATCACCAACCCTATTGCAATCCAACCCTGACCAGCTGTTGTCAGTTCACTGAACCAACCTGGGGAGATTGCCAAACTGATCGTCGCCCCCGCTAATCCTGCGAACATGCCTCCGATAAATACATAAAGATATCGCAAACCAAAAACATTAATACCTAACGCATCAGCCGCAGCTGGATATTCACCCACCGCGCGCAGGTGTAAACCCGGTCTTGTCCGATTGACGTAATACCAGACAATTGGTAGTAGTACATAACCAATATACACCATGATATTTTGATTGGTAAAGAAAATCGAACCAATCAATGGGATTTGTGATAGAAGAGGAATGCTGATATTTGGAAGCAAGGATATTGTCCCAGCCTTGCTTAAACCATCCCCGAGCACCAGGCTGATTCCCGTCCCCAGGAAAGTCAACGCCAAACCACTAACCACCTGATCTGCGCGCAGGGTAATGGTAATAAAAGCATGAATCTGACTTAGCAAACCAGCTGCAATCATCCCAACAAAAACGCCCAACCACGGATTACCGGTTGCTAGGGTAATACTATACGCGCTCATGGCCCCCATCAGCATCATCCCTTCCACGCCCAAATTCAACACACCCGAACGTTCAGCTAGGATCTCCCCGATTGTGGCAAATAATAATACCGTCCCAGATGCTACGCCAGCTTGCATAATGACAATGAGATTCATTGCTTATGCCTCCTCAATGCCGGCGTTAATACGAACAATCCGTACACGATAACGCATGAAAATATCACTGGCGATTAGGCAGACCAAGATGATCCCCTGGATCATCTTAGGTATTCCAGATGGTTGGATTTCTCGCCCAGCAAGGATCAAAGCCCCAAATAAGATGGAGACAACCACTACTGCAAGGGGGTTTAATTTTGCCAACCAAGCAACTATGATCCCAGTGAAACCATATCCAGGCGAAATCGCTCCCTGTAATCGGTGGACAACGCCTGTGATCTCAGACATACCAGCCAAACCTGCAAGAGCTCCCGATAACATCATCACCAGAACCGTGTTTCGTCCAATATTCAATCCAGCATACCGAGCAGCATGAGGGTTATCTCCGATCAAACGAATTTCATAACCCCAGCGGCTCCGATACAAGATGAACCATACGACAACTGCTGCAATCAGTGCAATTACCAACCCAAGATGAGTGGTTAATCCCCGAAAGAAAGGGATTTGGGCAGCATAATCTGTTAGTCTGGGCAACCAGGCATTGTGCGGAAATACCCTGCTCATCTGGAAACCACCTTCAGTCCAGATTGCAAAGATGAAATAGTTATTCCATTGCACTGCGACATAATTCAACATTAATGTCGAGATAATTTCATTGACGTTATAACGAGCTTTTAGAAATCCAGGAATGAAACCCCACAACGCCCCCATCATAAGACCCGCCAGGACCATCACAGGGATGAAAATCCAGGGGGAAGTGTTTTCAGGGAGTAATGGTGCCAAAACGACTGCACTAGCACCAAAAGCACCCAAGAAAAATTGTCCCTCAGCCCCAATGTTCCACAAGCGCATTCGAAATGCTAATGAACATGCCAAGCCAACCAAAATCAATGGAGTGGCTTTTACCAATGTATCAGAAAATACGCCCACTGATCCAAATGAAGCCCGGGCGATATGAGAGTAGGAAGCAAATGGATCTCCCCCTACAACTGCGATTAATATTCCCCCAATGATAAGAGCAAGGAGGATGGCTCCGATAGAAATTGCCCAAGGATACCAGCGTGGTGGAGCAACTAAACGGGGCTCAACCTGGATCTTAAAATGAAGCAACCATCGACGGCGTGAAACCTGTGGTTGGATTTCTGTCATTTCAAGCCGCTCCTTGGTTAATATTTTCGAGTGATGTCCCCGTCATCATCAAACCAAGGGTTTCGATGATGCCTTGAGATTCAAGTTCTCCCTTTATTTCACCCATAATCTTACCCTCATAGATTACCAGGATACGATCACTCAATGAAAGCAATTCCTCCAACTCTTCCGAGATGAGTAGGACAGCTGCCCCTGCTTCTTGTTGAGCCAAGAGCAAACGATGTACGCCTTCTATGGCACCTACATCCAGTCCACGGGTCGGTTGCACCGCAACCATGAACGGTGGCTGACCAGAGATTTCACGCGCCAGAATTACTCTTTGTAGATTTCCACCTGATAATAGCCGCACGGGTGTTTCGACATTTGGAACGATAATGTCATAATCATCTTTAAGCTTTAATGCAAATTGAGTCGCAGCTTTCGAATCGAGAGCCCATCCGCGTGCGATGGGAGGCTTTCGATAAGTCTTCATGATAACATTATCCGTAATGCTCAAATTCGGCGCAGTTCCTACCTGGGTGCGGTCTTCTGGAATGTAGGCGACGCCACGCTGAATTGCTTTAAGAACCGGACGATTGGCAATTTCCTCACCATTCAAAATTACATGCCCTTTTTTGCAATGGCGTAGACCAGTGATTACCTGTGCAAGCTCATTCTGCCCATTTCCTGCCACCCCAGCCAGACCCAATATTTCACCAGCGCATACCTGGAAAGAGATATTATTTAAAGCTTGTAAACCTTTGTCATTATCTGCCTGAATATTTTCAACACAAAGAACTACATTTCCTGGCTCTTGATGCTTTTTTTCAATGTGAAAAAGCACTTCATGTCCCACCATTAATCGTGCCAGTTCTTGTCTGGTGATACTGCTTGTACTTACCCCTGCAGCAGTAACTTTGCCTTTTCGCAGAACAGTCACTCGATCCGAGATTTCCATAACTTCCTGAAGTTTATGGCTGATGAAGATTACCGACTTCCCCTCCGCTACCATCGCTCGTAATGTAAGGAACAACCCCTCAATCTCAGTTGGCGCTAGAACAGCAGTTGGCTCATCCATGATCAGGACACGCGCACCACGATAGAGCATTTTTAGTAACTCAACGCGTTGTTGTTCACCCACAGAAAGCTGCCAAATTTTTGCACGAGGGTCTACCTTTAAACCAAAACGCTCGCTTAGCTCAGCGATTTTTGGATAATATTCGTTTAATCTAAGTCGGAACCGAGGGTCATCTAACCCCAACAGGATGTTTTCGGTAACAGATTGAGATGGAACCAACATGAAGTGTTGGTGAACCATCCCAATGCCAGCAGCAATTGCATCACGGGGAGAAGAAAATGTTTTTAAATTACCGTTTACAATGATCGACCCAGCCTCTTGGCGATATAAACCAGCCAGGACATTCATAAGTGTGCTTTTCCCAGCACCATTCTCACCTAATAGGGCGTGAATTTCACCCTGTTTTAATTCGAAATCCACCCGGTCGTTGGCAAGCACACCTGGAAAGCGTTTTATGATGCCGCGCATCTCGATAAGGAGAGGAATTGGTTGGATTGATTCTCCCATGAAGCGCTCCTAAATGGACGAAGCGTAATGAATATGAACGATATTTCTACAAATCCATAAGGAGCCAGAACTTAATAAGTTCTGGCTCCATTATAACTATGGATTAGCCACCTGTATCAGGCAACTCAGCCGTAATACCCTGAGCCCACCACTTCATGCAAAAAGTACAACCTAGACCATATTCTGGGAAAGCGTCCAAGTCTACCTGCTCAAGATGCTGACCTTCAGGAACAAGCAATTTACCCTGGTTGTCATTGATAGGACCAGTGAAGACGCTAAAGCGGGTGAATTGACCTGCTAATGCCTGAGCCATGATATCTCGAACTTCTTGGATGACTTCTGGAGGCAAGTCAGCTTCACCGGATGTCAAAGTCTCACCTTCCATAAAGCCGTATAATCCCAAACCACCAGAATCTGCATCAAAATATTCCCAACCTGGTGTGTACGTACCAGCGATCACACGTTCTGCAACACTGGCGTAAACCGGACCCCATTTCCAATAAGGAGCGGTCAGGCAACGATCTACTTTACAGGATCCAGACCAGTCATAGGTGACACCCCAACGACCCTTTTCCTGTGCGACATCAGCTGATGCTGGTGTATCTGCCCCAGTGAAGACAACCCAAGCACCGGCATCGAACAAGGAAGCAGCCCCCTCTTTTTCTTTTACAGGGTCATGCCAGGTGTTGATCCAGCGTACATCCATCGTGCATTCAGGGCATGTACGGAGCATACCCAAAGCGATGGCATTTCCTAACCGTAACTCCTCCGGAATTGGGAAGGTAGCCATGTAACCTAGCTTTGTTTGACCGTCTTGCTTAGCGCGTGCTCCAGCCAGCATGCCTGCCATGTACTTCATGACTTCCATCGCACCGAAAAGGTTCCCAAAGTTTGTTCCATTTGACTTGATACCGCTGATATGGACATACATGATGTCAGGGAATTCACCTGCTACGGTTTCCATCGGGTCCATAAAGCCATAAGAAGTGCCGAGGATCAAATCAAATCCTTTTCGAGATAGGGCGCGGAAAACCTGCTCAGAATCAGCGCCTTCTGGCACATTCTCAATATAAGCAGTATGAACATTGGGGACATTCTGCTCGACATATTGCAGACCTTCATAATGTGCTTGTGACCATCCGCCATCATCATGAGGGCCGATTAAAACCGCAGCAATATTAAATTTGCCCTTTTGCACATCAGGAATCTCGAATCCACCTACTTTTTCAGGTCCGCAGGCTGACAGAACCATTGCTGCAATCAGCAATACAGCGATTAACTTCCACATAATTCTAGCATGCATAAATATATCTCCTCATCTCTTTTTATTGAAAAATCTTTATTTGAAAATCGATCATAGAAGCAGCTTGAATGTTGGAGCCGAGCCACCTCCTTTCCACTATTTCATACTTAATTGTACCTTAAGGTAAGATCCATGTCCCAGATTCTCCACGCAAAGCGCGACCAATATTTTCAGGATTTGTGATCAGTGCCTGCTTGCCACCTGCTTCAAGATACCAGATGATGGCCTGTATCTTAGGAGCCATTGAACCTTTGGCAAAATGGATCCCTTCAACCAGATATTGCTTAGCTTCTTGCAGCGTCATTCGATCCAGCCATTTTTCATTCGGCTTCCCAAAATTAATTGCAACCTTTTCCACACTGGTGGAGATTAGGAATAAATCCGCATTGATCGCCCGTGCCAATAGGCTGCTGGCATAATCCTTATCGATTACTGCTGCCACCCCCTTATATACTCCTTCACCAGTGTCGATAATCGGAATGCCTCCTCCCCCTACTGTGATCACCACCACACCAGACCTCAACAATGCCTTGACCGTTTCCAACTCCACCACTTCTTGGGGTAATGGTGAAGCGACTACTCTCCGCCAACCACGCCCTGCATCTTCTACAACCGACCAACCCATATCGGTTTCTCGCCGTTTGGCTTCAGTCTCGTCCATAAAACTGCCAATTGGTTTGGAAGGATTTTGAAAGGCTTTATCATTCCGGTCTACGAGCACCTGAGTAATGACTGTCGCTACATTTTTCTTGATATTTCGCTTATACAGCTCGTTCTGTAATGTTTGTTGCAATGCATAACCTATCGCACCCTGGCTGTCGGCTCCACACACATCCAGAGGGATTTCATGCATGCCTTCCACACGAGCAGCAATTTCAGAACGACGCAAGATAAACCCAACCTGCGGTCCATTTCCATGTCCGATGGCGACATCCCATCCAGCCTCGATCATATCTGCTATATGATATGTTGTCTCTTTGGCAGCCTGGTACTGATCTTCGACCGACTTATGCTTTTCATCTTTGATCAGTGAGTTACCACCAATCGCAACTACTGCAATTTTTCGATGGATTTCTTCCATACTTCTCCCTTTATCTCATCGTCAGAGCCATAACGGCCTTTTGAACATGCATTCGGTTCTCAGCTTCGTCATATACAACCGATTGCTGACCATCAATGACGCCATCGGTAACCTCAATATTACGGTCGGCAGGTAATGGGTGCATATATATTGCATCTTGCTTGGCCAAGACCATTTTTCTTTCGTCCGTGATCCAATTTTGGTATTGGTTAATAATCTTGGCACCTTCTGCGAGATCTGGTGTATGAACCATGGCGCCCCAAGATTTTGCATAGATGATGTCTGCATTTTTGAATGCTGTTTCCATATTATCCGTAATTTCAAAGCTGGTACCAAATTTCCTTGCTTGTTCCTCAGCTTGATCCATAATTTCAGGCATCAGACGGAATTCTGGCGGATGTGCTAGAACAACATCCAACCCAAAACGAGGCATTTGAAGAACAAGAGATTGTGGTACCGACATTGGTTTTTGGTATGAGGCTGCATAAGCCCAGCTTACAACCATCTTCTTTCTTCGTAAATCTCGCCCTTTCTTTTCAACGATGGTCATTAGGTCTGCTAAGCATTGGAAAGGATGGTAAATATCGCATTGCATATTCAACACTGGAACGCGTGACGCTTTTGCTACTGCGTTCAAATATGGGTTCCCAATCTCCCAATCCACATGACGGATGGCTATCCCATCGAAGTACCGCCCAAAGATTTCTCCTATTTCTTTCGGGGTGTCACCGTGTGCAATCTGGGTGGTTTTGCTCTCAATAAACGCAGCATGGCCACCCAATTGAGCCATACCAGCTTCAAATGAACCGCGAGTCCGAGTGCTCGAGAAGAAAAACAGCATCGCCAAAACTTTATCCCGTAAATATGCATGCGATTCACCCAGTGCCCGTTTGCGTTTCAGATCAAACGCCACATCCAATACTGTTTCAACTTCTTCTTTCGAGAAGTCCAAATCACCGATCAGGTCTCTATTTCGCAAATCTGTTTGCATAATTAACTCTCCTATACTAAATAATCAACCTTCGCGTTAATCCGAAAATGACTAAGTCTCCCTTAACATATCTCGTAATAAGCAAGATTAAATCAATAAAAATCAGCATTGAACGAATTCTTTGAGATGGAGTGCTTCATAATAATAATGATGAAGCACTGGAACAGGTTTACTCCATTGCACCAAGTACGAGTGCAAGCAGCGCCATACGCACAACCACACCATTGAAAGCTTCGACCCAATATCTTTGGTGACGGGTATCATCGACCTCTACCGAAAGCTCATCCATGCGTGGAAGTGAGTGCAGGATGATTGAATCCTGTGGAGCCTTTCGCATTAGTTCCCGGGTAACCTTATAATTATCTGGTGTCAAACCAACCGTTGCCCCGCGTTCATCACGTGCCTTTGTATAATCAGGCTGGACCACCGGCTCCATGTAGATAACATCCGCTTCTGCAATCGCCTGTTCCACATGTTCGATTTCTTTGAAATTCAAGTTCAAGTCGACAAGTTCTTTCTTGAATTCGTCTGTCAGGCTCATCTCAGGCGGAGAAACGTAGAAGGCGTTGATATCAAATTGAGATATTGCATAGGAGATGCTGTGCATAGTTCGCATGCGCATATCGCCAATGAGCAGGAAGTTCAATCCATCCAACGTACCTTTTTCATTCAGAATGGTGTAAAGGTCCGTTAATACCTGGGTCGGGTGTTCACCCCATCCATCACCAGCATTAATGACCGGAATACTCGCCCATTTTGCGGCTTCATGCGGGGCACCCTGCTGAAAATGACGCATCACGAGAACGTCCCCGTAAAATTCCAACATGCGCACTGTATCTTTGATTGATTCCTGATAAAAGTCGCCCGCGCGAGTATTCTTGACATCCGAAAAGCCCAGGACATGTCCGCCCAACCGATGCATAGCAGCCTCATGAGCTAAACGAGTGCGAGTGCTGGGTTGGTAAAATGCTGTGACTAACGTTTTGTCTTTGAGCAAGTCAGTGTTATGGCGATCTCTAGCAATAGGTAATAATTCATCTGCTACTTCGAAGATTCTGAAAAACTCTTCCCTCCCAAAATTCTTGAGTGATAGGATATCCCGTCCCATAAAACTACGCATTTTCAATTCTCCTATTCATGATTGATATATTTTTAAGTATATAAATGACTATACGCAATTATCATTGCCTGATTCATCCTACCCGGCGGATCACATGAAAATTAAAATAGCCAGGTAAAAAATAACTGTACGAATAATCCACCACTCGACCATTTGCGCTATAAAGATAGGCAATAAATCTCAATAGAACATCCCCCCTCTGAATCCGCAATGCCTTGGCAACATCAGTTTTCGCTTGCACCGCATTGATCTCGCAGCGTGATGAAGCTAATACCGGAGTCCCTTTTTTTAACAACAAATCCAACATAGATCCGGTGAAACCTGATTCCAATTCTTCAGTCGATAGCATTTCTTCCGGTATTACATCAATCAGGTATGCTACGGGACGTCCTTCAGCCTGGATCACCCGCGATATTGCCAACAAAGGATCACCGGAATTTACTGATAATGCTTTGGAGTATTCTTCATCGGCAGGAATATGTTCGATATACAACTCACCCATCGCTACTTCCAGCCCAATTCGCTTGGAGAGCGTTTCAATGCTTTCAAGTACCTCCAATCCGGTATCGATGGTTTGAGATGGATGGATCACGAATGTTCCAGAACCTTGGTGCCGATAGATTAATCCTTGGGTCTCAAATGTGCGCATGGCTTCTCGAAGTGTCGCTCTTGAGACGCTTAGCTGTTTAGCTAATTCGGGTTCGGTCAATAAACGCTCACCCGGAGGCGTCTCCGCGATGACCTTTCCTAATTCTTCATGCAAGCGTTGTGACGTTGAAATTCCATTTTTGACCATTATTCACAATCTCTCTTTTCTATTACTGGGATGAATTCGAACCGATTGACATCGACCAAACCGAGATCTGAGATTCTTAACTCGGGGATGACTACCAATGCCAAGAGACTCAATTGCATGTTAGGATTATTAAGACGGCAACCACAGGCCTTAAATCCATCCAGGACTGTTCCAACTTTCCTTGCCACAACCCCTGCTCGTTCGTTGGACATTAGTCCTGCGATGGGTAGCTCAACTTGCCCAAGGATTTTCCCGTCTCGAATAATGATCTGCCCGCCACCCAGATCGGCAAGCTCATTAGCGGCGATTACCATATCCGCATCATTTGTCCCGACCACGATCATGTGGTGGCTGTCATGTGCAAACGTTGTGGCAATCGCGCACGGCACATTAAAACCAAAACCAGTGACCAACCCAACTTGCACTCCACCCGTTGCCTTATGGCGTTCAACTACAGCAACCTTGGCGATATCTAGCTTCATATCCATGTGTACCTCACCAGAACTGGCAGTAACCTTTAATTGCAAATGCCTGGTAGGAGCCTGGTTTTCGATAATTCCAATCACGTTGGCGGTGTAACTGCCATCAGCAGGAGCAGATAATCGAAAATCTTCCACTTGTAAAGGGTGTCCTAAATGGATGGATTGTGAGACCCAATTCGGATACTTGTAAGCTGGTAATTCAATCGTTAATCTACCCCCCTCAGCAATCACCCTACCTTTCGAGATTACAACCTCGACAGAAAGGTTGGGTAAATCATCTACAATGAGCACATCACCAAATCTACCCGGAGCTATCATGCCGACGTCACGTGCCACGCCGAAATGTTCAGCAGGGTTGATTGTCACCATTTGGATTGCTGTTAAGGGTGAAAGACCATGAGAAATTGCTTCCTTTACAGCGCGATTAACATGTCCCTCCACCACTAGGGTTTCACAATGTGAATCATCCGTACAAAGGATAAAATGCCTGGGATCCATACCCAGTTTAGTCACCGCTCCGATCTGTGCTGCCACATCAAGCCACGCTGAGCCAAAACGCAGCATAGCTTTCATTCCTTGCCGAATCCTCGTTACTGCATCTTCAAGACGTGTTCCCTCATGATCATCTTCGGGTCCACCAACTACATAGCCATGAAATGGTAATCCCAAGTCTGGGGAGGCGTAATGCCCGCCAAGCACCTTACCAGCTCTACGTGCCTCCTCCATTTCTGCATGCATTTTTTCATCGTTCAAATACACCCCAGGGAAATTCATCATCTCACCCAAGCCAATGACACCAGGCCATGTCATTGCCTCAGCCACCTCGGCGGGACCTAAGCCAGCTCCAGATGTTTCCAATCCCGGAGCGGATGGTACACAGGATGGCATTTGTACCCATACATGGATCGGTTGAATCGCTGCTTCCTCAACCATTAATCGAACGCCATCTAAACCGAAGACATTCGCGATTTCATGCGGGTCGACGAACATGCCTGTGGTACCATAGGGAATCACTGTCCGTACAAATTCTGTGATGGTCAGCATTCCAGACTCGACATGCATGTGCCCATCAAGCAGCCCTGGCACAAGATACTTGTCTTGTGCATCAATAACTTTAGTCTGGTTAGATATCGTATGCGCTGCATTTTCCCCGACGTAAGCGATCCGATCCCCTTTGATCGCGATATCTATTCCGAGGATAATCTCACCAGATTGGACACAAACCCAGCGCCCATTTCGGATAACCAGATCAGCAGGTGCTCTGCCCATGGCGACATCGACCAGTGACTTGCTAACAACTGAATCAATTATTCCCATTCACCAACCTCCTGGCAGCCTGATTATGCTTTTCCACTAAACCACGAACATCTACGGTTACGAGATCACCATCTTTAACAATAATCTTCCCCGCAACGACAGTATATTCCACCTTAACAGGTGCACAAAATACAAGAGCTGAGACTGGGTCATGCAAACCCCCGGCATATTCCAATTTGCTTAAGTCAATCGCAATAAAATCTCCACACTTGCCTACATCTAATGATCCCAGATCTGACCGACCCAACACAGCTGCTCCACCACGTGTGGCAATTTCCAAAGCTTGGCGTGCGGTCATTAGTGGAGACTCTTGATTATCAGATTTCGAAGCGCCCATTAAACCTGCTTTGACTCGTGCTGCCAACAACGCCTGTCTGGTTTCTTCAAGCAGGTTGGATCCATCATTGCTTGCTGATCCATCCACACCCAATCCGACCTTTACACCTACTCGCAGCATTTCCATCGTTGGTGCAATTCCAGATGCTAGGCGCATATTTGAGGTCGGGCAGTGGGCTACACCACAACCTGAGTCAGCATATTGCTGGATCTCATCAGGATTCACATGCACTGAATGTGCAAACCAGACGTCCTGACCGAGCCAATCCAATTCGTCCATTAATGCTACCGGGCGTATGTCGAACTTCTCCTTGCAAAATATTTCCTCATCCTGAGTTTCAGCTAAATGGGTATGCAGATGTACCCCATACTCACGTGCCAATTCAGCACTTGAACGCATTAAAGTGGGTGTCACACTGAAAGGTGAGCATGGCGCCAGGACAATCTGAATCATTGCACCCGGTTTCGGATCATGATATTGTTCGATTAGCCGCTGTGAATCTTTCAATATACTAGTTTCATCTTCCACCATTTGATCTGGAGGCAATCCACCTTTACTCTCGCCGAGACTCATAGAACCCCGCGAAGCATGCAATCTGACACCGATTTCGCTGGCCGCATGAATCTCGTCATCCAGCTGTGAACCGTTGGGGAAGATATATAAGTGATCTGAGGCGGTGGTACAACCTGATAATGCCAGCTCTGCTAAAGCAGTTTGGGTCGATAGATATATATCATCGGGAGTCATGCGACCCCAAATTGGATAGAGGGTTTTTAACCAGTTAAATAGATTTACGTTTTGGGCAGCAGGAACGACCCTGGTGAGAGTCTGGTAGAAATGATGGTGTGTATTGATCAGACCGGGCAAAACGATGTGTCCGGTTAAATCTAGAATTTCATCAGCGCAGTCTGGCAGCTCATCAGTCATACCTACTTGCTTAATAAATCCATCCTGGATAAAAAGACCACCTCCATGAATCTCCCTTCGATGGTCATCCATGGTCACCAAAATCTCTGCATTTCGAATTAAAAGGGTGCCCATATACCCTCGATCTTCTTGACTGGAAAATAATTGTCAGACAACATAGTTTAGCAAAAAAACAGCTAATTGTCAATTGTCAGACAACTTTATTGTTTAAAAAAAAGACTGCAGGATCAAGAACCTGCAGTCGTTAGTTGATCTTCTTATAATTTCCCTGCTTGGATCTTCGCAGCCCTAACGGTATTCCGTAACAGCATTGTAATGGTCATCGGGCCAACGCCGCCAGGATACGGAGAAATCCATCCAGCGACTTCCTTCGCCTCGTTGAACGCCACGTCTCCCGCAAGACGATATCCTTTTTCAGTGGTTGGGTCATCTACACGGTTGGTACCAACATCAATGACCACAGCTCCAGGTTTGATCCAATCTGCCTTCACCATTTCCGGTCTTCCAACAGCTGCAATCAACACATCCGCGCCTCGGCAGATACCCGGAAGATCTTTTGAACGTGAATGGCAAATCGTTACCGTGGCATCGCGTTTCACCAATAGCAGTGCGACAGGCATGCCTACGATGTTTGAACGGCCCAGCACAACTGCATTTGCGCCCCTCAGTTGGAATCCTGTTTGATCAATCAAGTAAATACAACCATCCGGTGTGCAAGGCACAAATAATGGCTCACGACCCTTTTGTGCCAAGCGCCCGATATTGATGGGGTGGAATCCATCCACATCCTTTTGGACACTAATCGAATTCAAAATCTTTTCATCGTCCAAATGGTCTGGCAGAGGCAGCTGCACTAAAATACCGTTTATTTTAGGGTCAGCATTCAACTCTTTAACCAAGCCTTCGACCTCAGCCTGGGTAGCCGTTTTGGGAAGCACATATCCGTAGGATTCAAGCCCATTTTTCCCACAGGTTTTACGCTTCATATTCACATATTGTTGAGATGCTGGGTTCTCCCCCACCAAGACTGCTGCCAAACCGGGTCGAGGGTATCCATCCTTCACCATCGCTTCCACATCCGCAGCAATCTCACATAATAATTTCTCAGAAATTGCTTTACCATCGATGATCTGTGCTGTCATAACCTCTCCTCTAAGTCAAAATGATATATATTGGACCTCATTAGACATATAATTTGATATGTTGAATAATCACCGTTTTCCATTATCTATGAAAGTGATGAAAATTACAAGTTACATTAATCATGAATTCCGGTAAAATAACCACTACCCTGTCTTATTCGGAGCTTGACTTGAAGAATTCTATTCGCACGATCTACATTTCTATATTTTGTATATTATTTATTTCCGTTCTTGCGGCTTGCAAAAACGGTCAGAATGGGGCAGCCCAAGCCATAGTAGCCTATATTCAGACATTAAGTAAAAAGGATACTGTCCAGATAAGTAATTTATCCTGCGCAGATTGGGAGCAAAATGCTCTACTCGAAGTTGATTCCTTAACCGCAGTCGGATCTACAGTTGAGAACTTATCATGCGCGAAAACCGGACAGGATGGCGTTGATACTTACGTTTCCTGTACGGGCGTGCTCGCATTAGACTACAATGGGGAAGCCCAACAAATAGATTTGTCCACTCGTACATATATCGCACGGCAGGAGGCTGGTGAATGGCGCATGTGCGGTTACCACTAGGTTGGGAGGTGCAAATGTTGCGAAGATTGTTCAGCCGCGAGAACTTGTATGCATTGCTGCTCTGTCTGATCCTGATAGCCATCATCATTATGACTGCTGACCAAGCTCCCTTGTGGATTTATCAGGGTTTTTAAGTGACGAATCCAGGATCTGATTTTTCACCTCCACCCCTACACTCGTGTCCATCCTAACACTAATAATCGTAATTTGTGCATCATTATTTATTGGCCTACTTGCCAAAGGTCGCTGGCGTAGCTGGAGCTTACTCGGAGCCAGTGTACTCGCCATTTATTGGTTGCAACCAGCTACACCCATCCGACATCTCGATTTTTGGTTACCAACCACCTGCCTGTTCCTCACCAGCCTTACTTGGCTTCTCACCAGACCTAAGGATATGCTTGAAATACGCCCCGATATCAGTACTGGGCTAGTTATCGCATCTGAAATCTTGCTGATTGGTTTAATTCGCTATTTTGGTCCTGTTTGCTGTCTGACACCCACCCGCCCACCCGAGCTCTATCAGATTGCCTTAGCCATTATAGCAATCACATTGATATTGATTTTTGCAACCCGCTTTGCAATAGGT
>JBAPSY010000094.1:0-37194 GCA_049281855.1 Anaerolineales bacterium | reverse complement strand
TCATACCAATGTCATCGGTGTCTTGGGGGTTGCCACCCGGCATATGCAACCTTTGGAACCACGTGAGATCAGCCTGTTAAGCTCCATCGGAACCTGGGCTGGCACCGCCATTGAAAATGTGCGCTTGAACCAACAAGGTCGCAGAACCGCGGTCCTGGAGGAACGCGAGCGCATCGGTATGGATCTACACGATGGCATCATCCAGTCTATTTATGCGGTTGGGCTGGCATTGGATTATGCTCGCATGGAAGTCGAAACCAACCCACGCAAAGCCCTTTTGAAGGTTGAACAGGCGATTGAGGGATTGAACAGCACGATTCGTGACATTCGCACGTATATTATGGACCTGCGTCCGCGCCAGTTCCGCGGTGAAAACCTCATGGATAGCCTGCAGCGTCTCATTGATGAAACGCGTACCAATACCCACCTTGAAATTAGCCTCACAGGTCCCGAGAGCGGTTCTGTAATCCTGCCCACGCCAATTGCCACCGCATTATTCCATATCTGTCAGGAGGCTCTGGCGAATATTGCCAGGCATGCCCAGGCTCACCAGGCGAAGATAAACCTATGCACTGCCCCCGGGCGCGTCCTGTTGGAAATTACTGATGATGGAGCGGGCTTTGACATAAGTACAATGAAACTGGTACTTGGGCACGGTTTAGCTAACATGCACACTCGTGCCCGCAAAATGGGGGGAGATATCGAGATCAATTCTCAGCCTGGGAAAGGTACCTCAGTCTTAGCCTGGATTCCGCTGAATCAGGATGACGACACTACTCAGCCGAAACAATCCGAAGGTTAAACAAATCCGCCAGCTGCTCAGTCAGCGCAAGGAACGTGATTCAACTGGTCTGTTTGCAGTGGAAGGGATCCGCCATGTGGGTGAGGCTGTTGCTGCCCACGCCAGTGTAGAGTATCTCTGCTATACCCCCGATTTACTCACCAGCGATTTTGCACACCAGCTGATCCACGAGCAATCGCAGCTTGGAATTCCATGTCTGGCTATAGATGGTGATACTTTTACCGGTCTGGCTGGCAAGGATAACCCCCAAGGGATTATTGCTGTCGTCCACAAGCCTCATTTTGCGCTTGATATGCTTTCTCCTAAAAATTTCCCCTGGGGTGTCGCTTTAGTCGCCCCACAAGACCCGGGGAATATCGGCACCATCCTGCGCACCATCGATGCCGTGGGTGCCAGTGGCTTGCTGTTGCTGGATGACCCAACGAACAACCAGCACAGCACCGACCCTTTCCATCCCAGCTCAGTGCGGGCCAGTATGGGAGCGATCTTCTGGTACCCCCTGATTGTAGCCACATTTTCTGAATTTACCCGGTGGGTTAAAGCCAATGGTTTTAAGATAGTTGGTACCTCTGCCCACGCCGCCCAGGATTATCGCCATATCGAACGTTTTGTGCAGCCTTTGATCCTGCTAATGGGCAGCGAACGTGAAGGTCTAACTCCCACTCAATCTGCCGTATGTGACGTATTGCTAAAGATCCCCATGCAAGGTAGAGTAACCTCCCTGAATCTGGCCATAGCCACCGGGGTGATGTTATATGCCATCATGGATAAGACGGGATGATTCGTGTGGAGTTTTGTCTCTAGCGTGCCGTACTTCCCCCATCCACCAACAGTGTCGCACCAGTCATAAAGCTGGATTCATCCGAAGCTAAAAATAACACCGCTCGAGCGATCTCAATCGTCTCAGCCACTCGCCCCATAGGCAGGTCACTCTTGCGCGCCTCAGCCTCACTCACCGCACCCGAGCCATGATAAAACCCCTGTTTCACCCAGCGATCCACGAAGGTATCCCCTGGGCAGACGGCATTGATGCGGATGTTCTCTCTAGCATGGTCGATCGCCATGGCGCGTGTCATTTGCACTAATGCTCCTTTTGACGTGCAGTAGGCTACCACCGCGGGTGCCCCAACGAATCCCCAATCGGAGGCATTATTGACGATCACTCCGCCGCCATGCGCTCGCATCACTGGTAGCACCAGCTTTGACATGCGCCATACTGCGGTCACATTGAGCAGCATGGTTTCATCCCAATCCTCATCTGTAGTTGATTCGGCAGTACCGCTTACGACGATACCGGCATTGTTAAACAGGATGTCGATGCGCCCAAATTTGGACACTGCCTCTGTCACGGTGCGCTGGCAATCTTCCATCTTGCGGTGGTCAGCCTGGATAAAAAAACCGCCGGTTTGTCCTGCCACCTCATCCCCAAGCTGCTTGCGGCGCCCTGTGAACGCCACCTTTGCCCCTTCGGCTGTAAATAATTCCACGGTTGTTTTACCAATCCCGGAGGTCCCCCCGGTGATCAGTGCCACCTTATTTCCAAGTCGCATACCCGCGCTCATTGGGTAGAGGGTCCGGTTTTAAATACGTGTGACCAGCCTGCACCTCCGCAAATTTTGCAGCGATCCTGATATTCACCTGAAGCCTGTATCCCAGTTCCAGCACAGTGTGGGCACTTGTGGGAAGGCTGTGCCACCAGCACACTTCCCTGACCCTTGCATACCAGGCAGATATCATTATATTGTCCAAACTTGCCAGTCCCTTCGCACCAGGCGCAGGTCTCAGGAGCATATTGCATCACCGGCATGACCATATTGACTTCCTCCACGAACAAAGTTTGGTAGTTGTGAGATTCATTATACCCGAGGTTGGGTCGGGCCAAACGAAGTGCGCAGATTATTTGAGTAAAATATCACTCAAGAAATTAAATAATTGTATATAGAATTGAATAAATTTAATTTAATATGTAAAATAATTAATAATATTCATTGACAAATCAATTAATTTGTGTATAATATAAAAAAGGAACTAATCAGGTTTGTGTAGAGGAAATCATCATGAACGAAAATGCAGCTCTCAAAGGTTCCACCCGCTGGGCTCCCCGCTTTTTCACCATTTGGACCGGACAGGCCTTCTCACTATTGGGTAGTCAGCTCGTATCTTTTGCCGTCATCTGGTGGCTGACCCAAACAACAGGCTCAGCGACTGTCCTGGCTACCGCCTCCCTGGTCGGGTTACTACCTCAGGTCATCCTTGGTCCACTTACCGGCACTTTGGTGGATCGCTGGAGTCGGCGCCTCACCATGATTGTTGCGGATAGTCTGATCGCCCTAGCTACCGTCGTGTTGGCTATCCTTTTTGCCTTGGGTCATGTGCAAATTTGGCAGGTATATTCGCTGCTTTTCATCCGCTCGGTGTGCGGAGGCTTTCACTGGCCTGCCATGCAGGCTTCGACTTCGCTCATGGTTCCCAAACAACATCTGGCGCGAATTCAGGGTCTTAACCAGATGTTACAGGGAGGAATGAGCATTGCTTCAGCACCCCTTGGCGCCTTGCTCCTGGCATGGCTCCCGATGGAAGCCATTCTTGCGATTGATGTATCCACTGCTATGCTTGCCATCATACCCTTGTTCTTCTTTCAGGTGCCTCAGCCAGAGCGCCGGGATTTGCAACCCGAATCCATGGGTAAATCCTCCGTCTGGCAGGATCTGCGTGCTGGCTTGCGCTACGTTTGGGGTTGGCCCGGCCTTATGTTCATCGGTGTTATGGCAACGGTGATCAATTTCTTGCTTACCCCCGCATTCTCTCTGCTCCCCATTCTCGTCACCAGGCACTTTAACGGGCAGGCGATCCAGCTTGCCACACTCCAATCTTTTTCCGGCATTGGTTTCATCGTGGGTGGTCTGATCCTAAGCGCCTGGGGAGGTTTTAAGCGCCGAATTTTGACCAGCCTGGTGGGTCTGAACGCCATGGGGCTGGGTTGTTTGGCCATGGGTTTGTTACCTCCTTCGGCGTTTCCCCTCGCCGTCGTCACGATGCTCTTTCTCGGCATCATCAACCCAATCGTCAACGGACCTTTGCTAGCCGCAGTGCAGGCAGCCGTCGCACCTGAGATGCAGGGGCGCGTATTTACCCTCATCGGTACCATGGCGGCTGGTATGTCCCCCATTGGCTTGATCATTGCCGGTCCTATCTCAGATAAGCTTGGCGTGCAGACGTGGTTCATCATAGGTGGGGTTGTCACCGGCTTGATGGGAATCGCGAGCTTCTTCATCCCCGCAATTATGCACTTTGAAGATGGTCGAACTGCCACTCTTACAATTATGGCTGAAAAACCGGTCATTTCTGAGCTCGAGTTGGTTGGTGAGCGGTTGGTAAAAGCTGCAAAGTCCAATCCTGCTGAAGTCGACTACACCTGATAGTTAGATTTCCAGGTTAGATAATCAAAAGCTCCTCCGCAAAGGAGGAGCCTTGTTTTCTATAAGTCTATCGCTGTTTCGGTTACCACAGTCCCCTGACCACCAGGAGCACACCGATGATCAATAACGGGATGCCCACAATCGCGCCAACCACGGTAATAGTCAGGATCACACCTACAAGCATTAATGCCAGGCCCAATATCACCGCCACCAATCTGCCGGTGAGCGTCACGATATAGGCAAATAAGTTCCATAACCAGACAAATGGTCTGAGAAGCCAGTGCGTATTCTTTGGGTTAATCATCATCATCTCCTTGCATGCTTATTCGTTATTAACTACGCACCGTTTATCCTATGGTTGCATTTTTGGCACACTTATCTATCCCTAATCTATTTATAACCCTCACCGCCCTGCAATCTGTGTAAAATATATGATACCGTGTAGATAAGGAGCGGTATTATGGTCAAAATAGATCCATCAGAGATAACCCCCAAGCGTCTCTATCTATCCCGCCGCCAATTTATTGGTAATGCTGGGGTAGTAGCTGCAAGTGCCCTGGCCTTGGCAGCTTGTAAAGGGAACGTGCCTACCGTTGAGACGGGTACGCCTCCCAGTGCGGGTGCCACCACCGATGAGACGGGTACGCCTCCCAGCGCGGGTGCCACCACTGATGAGCTTGGAGATCCATTGACCTCTCTCCAGGATATCACCCATTACAACAATTATTACGAGTTCTCCACCAGCAAGGAAGCGGTGGCAAATTTGGCCGCCGATTTCCCCATTTCCCCATGGAGCATCGAAGTCTCTGGTCTGGTTAATAACCCCAAGACGTACACAATCGAGGATCTACAGAAATTTCAGCCGGAAGAGCGAATTTATCGCTTGCGCTGTGTGGAAGCCTGGTCGATGGTCATCCCCTGGATTGGCTTTCCATTGCACAAGCTGCTTGATGAAGTCCAACCCACCTCCGAGGCCACCTACGTCGAGTTCACCACCCTCTATGATCCCAAGGATATGCCCCTGCAGGGCTCCAATCTCCTCAATTGGCCATATGTTGAGGGCCTGCGCATGGATGAGGCCATGCACGACCTGACTCTTCTGGTAACAGGTATGTATGGGCAGGCTTTGCCAAAACAGGATGGTGCACCCATCCGCTTGGTGGTACCGTGGAAATATGGTT
Source organism: Anaerolineales bacterium (assembly GCA_049281855.1). Lineage (GTDB taxonomy): Bacteria > Chloroflexota > Anaerolineae > Anaerolineales > UBA4823 > FEB-25. The sequence goes on along the minus strand of JBAPSY010000094.1, from coordinate 31,792 downwards.
TCAAAGGCATTAAAGCCATCGTCAAGATCGAGCTGGTGAACTTCCAGCCTGCCAGCACTTGGATGCAGGCAGCATCCAATGAATATGGCTTTTATGCCAATGTCAACCCCAATGTAGATCACCCACGTTGGTCTCAAGCAACTGAGCGTCGCATTGGTGAGGTTGGAAGGCGCAAGACCCTTTTGTTCAATGGATATGAAAAAGAAGTTGCTTCACTTTATGTAGGGATGGATTTAAAGAAGAATTTTTGAACATAAAAAATAAGTTTTTCGACCACTGGTTCCCAATCCTGGTTCATATTGCCTGCCTGCTTCCCATTCCATGGCTCATATGGGATGCCTGGAGTGGAAATTTGACCGCTAATCCCATCCGGGGCTCGATCCTGCGCACAGGCAAGATTGCACTGGAGCTGCTCGTGTTAAGCCTGGCATGTACGCCCTTGAACACCATCTTTGGATTCAAACCCGCACTCAGGGTCCGCCGTGCTTTGGGTGATTATTCTTTCCTCTACACCAGTTTGCACTTTGCCATCTTCGTCAGCCTGGATTACGGTTTTGATTTTCAACTCGTGTTTACTGAGGTAATCAGGCCATACGCCCTGGTTGGATTGATTGCCGGTTTGTTATTAATCCCTCTCGCAATTACCTCCTTCCCGCCGTGGCTGAAACGCCTTGGCAAGAACTGGAAGCGCCTTCACAACCTGGTTTATGTGATCAACCTTCTGGCCGCCTTGCATTTTATGCTGGTGGTCAAACAGGGTGTTACCGAGCCCTACCTTTGGATGATCATGATTATTTTCTTGCTGGTGCTTCGCATCCCTCCCATCCGCCACTTTCTTACTGGTTTCTTCACCCATCAGGAGTGATATTAAAATCAGAATTAAACAGACGGTGGACAAATTACACCGTCTTTTTAGTTTCGATATATAATCTAAAAATGCTACCTCCCGCGTTTTCTACTTCATCTGATTCGATTGAAGCCCGTGATTTTGAACAGCTTATACAGGATGGCATCATCGCAGTCAAGAACGGCAATAAGTCACTGGCTAAAAAATTACTGGATAAGGCTTCCCTGATCAATAGTGCCGATGCCCGCATTTGGATCTGGCTTTCAGCTACTACAGATGACCTGCAAGAACGGCGCACATACCTCGAGCGCGCAGTCGCACTTGACCCCTCCAATGCAACTGCCAAGCGGGGTTTGATGATGATCACTGAAAAGCTGGATAAGACCCGTCTCATGCCCGAAGGTGCTTCTTACGTTCCTCAAGAGGCACCTCCCCCAGAAGAAGCCACGATCAAAACCTATGTATGTCCCAATTGTGGCGCTTCGATTTCTTATAACATCCATGATGCAACACTGGTTTGCCAATTTTGCGGTTTTACCCGCAAGGTCGATCAAAATGTGGTTAATGAAAGTTCCGATCAGCTATTGGATACCGTCCTGCCCACCACACGTGCTCATCGTTGGGCTGAGAATCAGTCACGTGTGACTTGTGAGCAGTGCGGGGTGGCCATTATCCTCCCGCCCGGTCAAACTGCCGATAGCTGTCCATATTGCGCCTCCAACCGTTTTATTAGCTCCCCCGCATTGATGGAATTGGTCGACCCTCAGGTGATCGGTTTATTTAAGCTCGATCCACAAAAAGCGGCCAAGAGCATAAAAACCTGGCTGGGTAAAGGCCTGCTGGCTCCGGATGATTTGGCTGAACGCCATGCAGGAATGCAGCTTCATCCTGCCTATTATCCATTTTGGATTTTTGAAGGGACTCTGGAAGTTCCATGGTTTTGTGATGTCAACACAGGGACGAGTAGGCTTCCTCAATGGGAATCCCGTAATGGGTCACAATTTGAGATGTTCAAGGATGTCATCATATCTGGTCTGCGTAGGCTGTCCCATATGGATCTGGCTGGCATCGAGCCATTTGATTTGAATGATTTGGTGGAATTTTCACCTGATTACCTGTCAGGTTGGGTGGCGCTTACCTACGATCATCCATTGGCAGATGCCTCCTTGCAGGCGCGGGAGAGTGTGCTCAAAAAGGTCAAGCCCACGTTATCCAGTCTGGTCGAGCCAAATCTTACCAAGCGCAATTTTGGTATCGGCGCTGGTAGATGGAGTGGTCTAACCTATAAGCTTGCCCTATTGCCAATCTATGTTGGCAACTATCCCTTTCAGGGCAAGCGTTACCGCCTGTTTATCAACGGTCAGACGGGCAAGGTGAGTGGTAAAAAACCTGTTGATAATCTCAAGGCAACCATGTATTCTGTTGGGGGCTTCATTCTGCTCGTCGTTATCATAGCAATTCTCTCGCTGTTGTGGAAGAGTTTTACTGGCTGATTGTCCACTCCCTCCATTCCCATGTCGCAACCCTCCCTCCTCCGCAACCCTCAGCTTGAAGGCTCATCGTTCTACTGGGAGGCTGGTCCCACCGGGGTTCTGCTCTGTCATGGCTTTACCGCTACTACCGCCGAAGTACGCCTTTTGGCGCAAGTGTTGTTTGCCCAGGGGTATACTGTCGCTGCTCCCCTGCTGCCAGGTCATGGCACCACCCCACAGGATTGCAATCGTTTCACCTGGCAGGACTGGTACGTTTCCGTCGAGCAGACCTATCAGCAATTGGCTGCTCGTTGCCAGCGAGTAATGATTGGGGGTGAATCGGCTGGTGCCTTGCTCATTTTATACTTGGCCTCCCAGCATCCAGACGCTTCGGGTATTTTGTGCTACGCTCCGGCACTGCGCCTCATGCTTGGGCGGGCGACATCTCTCCTATTATCCTTCTTAGCACATTTCGTCACTTCGGTTCCCAAACCACCATCGACCGATGACAATCCATGGCAGGGTTATGGAGTCCAACCTCTTAAAGGTGCTACCCAGCTCTTGCGTCTCCAAAAGGTTATTCTGCCTCTCTTGCCACAGATTCACCAGCCCATCCTCATCCTTCAGGGCAGGTTGGATCCGACCGTACATCCCCAATCACCTCAGATCATATATGATCAGGTCAGCTCGTCTATCAAGGAGCTTCACTGGCTGGAACATTCCACCCACTGTGTCATCCTGGATAAGGAGCGTGACTTGGCTGCTAGTCTGACCATCGATTTCCTTCAGCGTTTGCTTTCCTAGACTTCGCTATGGGTAGAACTCTTCCCATAATCATTTTATTCACCAAAGGAGCCTGATATGACCCGTCTCATCCGCTGGTATGACTATATCACCTTCAACGTTTACTTTTTAGGTCTGACCACGCTTTCTCAAACCATGGGCTTGATCACGCCACTGCTCGTCCAGCAGTTCGTCGGTGAGTCGCAAAAAGCCACCTATTATGGCACTTTCCGCTTGTTCACCCTGATGGTGGCTTTGCTCGCCCAGGCACTAATGGGAATGTTTTCTGATCGCAGCACGATCTCTTGGGGGCGACGACGCCCATATATTCTGATTGGTACACTCGCCACTGCAGTATTAACCATCCTCATCGGCTTCACTGCCGGGATGGAAGGAATGGTTGGTTTCTGGGTATTATTCGCCATCGGTCTTGTGCAGCCGGTGGCTTCCAACATGTCTCAGGCTGCCGAGCAGGGGATTATTCCCGATCTGGTTCCCGATGAACAACGTGGACGTTTTTCTGGTGTGAAGGCATTGCTGGAGATCCCCCTTCCCTTGATCTTGGTAGCTTTCACAGTCGGCAGGATGGTCAGCAAAGGGAACATGTGGGCGGGTTTGTTGCTTGCTGTGGGCGTGTTGTTAGTTACCATGCTTATAACCATGCTTGTCCCTGAAAAGCCAATCAATCAGACGCCTCCTCCCATGGATTGGAAACCATTGGTACGTTTGTTGGTAATGACCGGGGTATTCACCTTCATCATCCTGGGTTCAGGGCAGGTGGTCAAGCTTGTCAGTGGCTTATTGAAGGATATCACCTCACCTACTATATTATTCACTGTCATGGGTTTGTTTGGCTTGGCGGGTATGCTGATCGCTGTCGCCTTGGGGGTATGGCTCAGTGTGCGTATCAGCCTGGGTGATGCCGCACGGCAGAACCCTTCCTTCACCTGGTGGGTGGTCAACCGGTTGGCGTTCCTGGTGGGGGCGGTCAACCTATCCACATTTGCAGTCTATTTCCTCCAGGCACGCTTGGGTTATGTAAAGGAGGCCGCAGCTGCCCCAGCCAGCCAGCTGATCTTGTTTGTGGGCGTCTTCATCCTAATATCCACCCTGCCAGCCGGTTGGCTCACCGATCGTTTTGGTGAAAAACGCATGGTCTCTTTAGCCGGGTTGGTGGCTGTGGTGGGCACAGTCATTGCCCTCAGCATACCCAGTCTGCCAGTCATCTATATGGGTGGTTGTGTCATTGGTATTGCTGCTGGCTTGTTCTACACCGCCAACTGGGCTTTGGGCACGCTTCTGGTTCCCAAGGAAGAGGCTGGTCGTTATCTGGGTATCTCAAACTTGGCAGGCGCTGGTGCTGGTGCAGTAGGCGCCTATATTGGTGGTCCTATCGCCGATTTTGTCACCGCTCAGGTGCCCCAGGTGCCGGGTTTTGGTTATGTGCTGCTCTTCAGCATCTATGGGCTGCTGTTCTTGTTCTCCGTCCTCGCCCTGACTCAGGTGAAGAACACTCGTAACTGAATTTCAAGTGTACAATAAAATCGGCAACTTACTAGTGATAAGATACCTGGGGTGATCATTATGATTGTGGGTATCGTGGGATATCGATTCGATCATTATGCTTATATAAGAAACATCGTCGGCATTGTTCCCGGGATTGAATACCGGAAAGCCAAAGATCTGTTTGCAAGGGTGAATGCAGGTGCGCGCACTTTGAACCGTTTTACTAAAAGGGAGATCATATCGACTTTTGACCTTAATAATCAATTTTATGATTTCAATCTGAACAAAGTAGATCTATTGCACTTATTTAACGGGATCAGTTATGGTCACATTCCCTGGGTTTCAACATTCGAAACGATCCTTCCAAGGTTTAGAAATGTCGTGCAAAGAACACATGGATCCTCTCCTGGTTTTGTGAGCGAATGGAAGCTACGCAAAGCTTTTGAGGCACTGGCGTCCAATACCTGTAAGCAGATCATTGCCATGTCTAATTGCACGGTAAACATCCAACGCGAGCTGTTGGCTGAATTTAGCACCTACGGGGAAAAAATCGAAAGAAAACTGGTGGTCATGCATCCCCCACAGGATGTATTGGTCTCAGAATTTGCCGATAAACAGATTGACCTTCATGGTCGAATTAAATTCATGTTTGTAGGCAACGCTTTCTTTCGAAAAGGAGGCAGGGAGATCATCGATACAATATCCATGCTTAGGGACCAATATCATTACGATATCGAATTAACCATCGTGAGCGATCTCCGCATCGATGGTTATGCTGCAAAAGTAAACCCTGAAGAGATTCAACGAACAGCAGCCTTTATTCAAGGGAATCGCGAGTGGATTAATTATTTTCCACAACTACCCAATTCTGAAGTCCTGGATATGATGAAGAAGGCTCATATTGGTCTATTGCCCACCTATGCCGATACGTATGGATATTCTGTCCTGGAATTCCAGGCTGCCGGTTGCCCGGTGGTCACCACCAATGTCCGATCTCTACCGGAAATTAACGATAACGATAAAGGATGGTTAATCGAGGTACCAAAGAACCGCATGGGTGAGGCAATTTACTCGACGGATACAGACAGGATGGTTATAAGCGAGGCAATGCGAAAAGGTTTGGAAAAGGTTGTGCATGAGATTTTCGCCGACAAGTCTATCATCCCCACAAAATCAGAAAAAGCTATTTTGAGCATAAAAACAAGCCATTCAAGGGAAAGTTTTTCTTCCCGAATGAAAAATATCTATTTGAATGCAATCAGCTAGGCTGTTCTGATATTCCCTTTTTACCTCGCTGAAAAGCTGATCATTACTCAGTTTAACATCTTGTCGGGAATGATTTTATTTGAGATCTATGGGAGTTGCAATTGGACAATGATGTGCCATAAGGGGATCGCTGGCAACTTCTGCCTGGTTATGCCGGCTACCGACGATATGGCAAAGGTAGGTGGGCAGCACGTTAGCCTATCCCCGCTCTCCAGATGTCCAGGCGATTCCCTAATAGGTCACCGACACCAAGCGTAGCATGTTCAATTTAGATAGTCTAATATACAAGGAAGCATATCCTATATATTGGATGAGGTTTTTTTAACAAGGTGAAAGGAGGAAATGAATATCCTGTTGGTAATCCTTGAGTTTATTTTAGAAACTAGATCCACCTTGTATAATTAGATGAACATCACACGGATGTTTTTGAGTGGTGGAATACATGTGTGAGACCTGGTGAGAGGTAAAAGAATTTCTGTATAATAGAGGGAGCTACAATTGTCAAGTTAATTTCTCATAAAAGCAGGCAATATGACAACTGGCAGTATCTCATCAAGCATGATTGGTTGGGTGGCGATTGCAACAGGAGTCGCAGATCTGTTGGGACTGGTATTCATCATCTTATTCTTCACCATCGGCCAGCCTTTCGGCACACTTAATGATATTTTCATTGGCATAGCGGGTATCTTGAGTGAAGCCCTGGCGTGGAAGCTTTATACGCAACTCCATACTCAATCACCGTTGCTAAGCCAGATTGCTTTAATTTTCGCATTGGTCGGAGCGCTCATAATAGCAGTTGGCTCAGTATTGGTCATCTCAGGTAAAACGGGCTGGTATCTGGCTGGATTGTACATGGCAGTAGGAAATGCTTTGATTGGTCTGTGGTTGTTGGGGCTGAACTACTCTGTTCAACATAGCAATCCCTGGCCACATGGGGTAGTTGTTTTTGGGATTGTCATTGGCATTATCATGGTGCTGGGACTGGCGGCTATTCCAGGGATATTTCGAGGTATTGATTCGATGGAGGCTGCACCGTGGTATATTAACTACATTGGGCAAGCAGGCGGCTTGGGGTAGCTTATTCTTTACCCCATCTGGTGCATTTTGTTAGGTCGAGTCTTATTATTCAAGTAAGGAAACGTTGAAAGAAATTATCTCTGAAAACTGAACAACCACAAGGAGGCGGTGAACATGTCTAAATCACAAGAATCTAATATAGCGGTCAGTTTCTTCAACATTCACAGAATTATTACGCGTAGTCTGAGGGTTTCACTTGAGAGCGTTCAGGGGGTTTTACAACAAGGTTTCCAAGGTGATGGGAATCGGGAGGGCTTCTTCAATTTCATCCGAGCCCTCACTTCTGTACTGAATGCTCATCACCTTACCGAAGACGAAATTGCGTTTCCATATTTTCGAGATAAGCTTCCCGATGCTCCTTTTGATACATTGACTTACTATCATCATGTAATGGTTCTTATACTGGATGAAATCAATTTAGCAGTGGATAAGAGTAATAATAAAGGCCAGCTTGAGATCGAATTAAGGAACATCGAAAACGCACTTGCCCGATTGAATGAGGAGTGGCCTTACCACATACAACCAGAGACAGATGAATTTATCAATAAAGCAGATGCACTGATTCCAGTTGAAGAACAACTCAGGTTGGTAAGGTTATTTGCAGAACACGGTCTAAAAAATGCTGTACCCCATTATTTGACGGTTCCTTTCATGCTCTATAATTTGCCTGTAGAGGATAGGAAGGTGTTCTCGGAGGGTATGCCCGCAGAAGTCATTCAGAATCTTGTTCCTGTCGTCTGGAAAGAGAAATGGATGTCTATGACACCCTTCTTATTGGCATAATCGCGGTTACTCGACAGGCTACACGTTATAAGTGCTCGCGGGATTGCCCCCCAACCAATAATAGAACTGCGAGATACACTTTTTCAGTCTTTATATTCCAAGAAGTTCGGATTGCTTATCGAGCTTATTAACTTCAAATCCAAGAGATTTAGAGTTCCATTATGCATAATAAGGATTAAAAATGCCCGTAAAGGGATTAAGTGTTGTCTAAATCAGTGGGGAACTCAGCCAATGGTTCACAATATAAGAATAAAAAATATCTGTGTAAAATCCCTCACCAAAGCTTCCCGCGTTAATATTGCCCTCCAGGTCGTCTAGCACATGAATAATAGTTTGGCTGTGGTCGTTACATGTAAGATCGTCGGTTACCTTACAGCCCATAATACAATACCATCATCACATTATTCTTGCATACGAGAAATGCAGATGACACCCCCGGGTCAACTTTAGAGGCGGAATAATCCCTTGCGCGAACTGATGACGATCCAAGGGGAAAATATCACTTTACCAAACCTCATGAATTATTCCAGATAATCCAAGTTATAGGTGGCACAATATATCAGGAGTCTGTTGGATCATAAATTGGGCAACTGCATGAAATAAATGCTAGTAAGAAGATTTTCAATATTCTGATCTATGAAAACCTCTCAAGAGTAAAGGACAAACAATCGTACCTTGCAGAGGAAAAATGAGTTTACAGAATAAGCAAACCGAATTGGATGGAACAAAGCCCGACAGGTTGGCAGCTGCAATGCTAATAATTGGTATTTTCATAGTCTGTCAATATGCTCTTTATGGCATAATTTTTTCGTATAGTAGAGGATGGTTACTTCCATCATATCTCCTGCCATTAGTCTTCCTGGGTGGAATTGGTATAGTTTATGGCTCGTTCAGAATAGTAAGGGGTAGTTCAGTAACGAAACAGTCTGTCAAAGCCACACTTATTAACATGAGGAATGGGGCAATAGCGGGAAGTGCAACAGCTATTGCGGTAATAACAATTGTTCAGGTTATTGCAATTGGATATTTTCCGCATTGGACATTCTTATTCCTTGCAATCCCTGGGGGATTGTTTTTTGGCATCACACCTGGTGGCATTAGTGGGTTGATCCTTGGAAAGATATGGAAAAATAAGAAGGCAGCATTTGTCGGAGGCGCAATTGCTGGGGCAATAACCTCTTTCTGTATTATATATATCTATAATATTTTCAACATACCTAGGTTTTAGGGAGGTTGCTAATAATCGATTTCCGCCTGAATACTCTATCAATATTTCAATCCTACATGCCAGTAATAATCGTTGCTTGACACAGCGTACAGCGGACGATGGGGATACCTCCCGCTACTGAGCCATTTCATTTGGCTGCTCGATGGTTTGCAACCATCACTGAATAGATTGACTCACCTCACGTTAAACGGTCAATTGTTTACCATCGATCACCGGTGCGCCTTAAAGTATAATTGCTAATTAATAAAAGTGGAGGAAAATATGAAAAAGTTTTTCAAGTGGATTGGAATCGTGTTGGCCAGTTTACTTGCGTTGATTGTGATTGTATTTTTTGTCATGGCATTAAAAGGTAACGCCAGAATTACGCAAACATTCGATGTCTCCGCTGAAAATGTTGTTATCCCTACCGATGCAGAATCCATCGCCCGCGGTGAGCATTGGGTCATGGCCGAGTGCATTGGCTGCCATAAGGATGATCTATCCGGAGATTCAGCTTTTTTTAAGTCCCCTTTCGGAACCATTGAATCGAAAAATCTGACACTCGGGAAAGGTGGAGCTGGATCCGAATTCAAAGATAAGGATTGGATACGCGCCATCCGACATGGTGTAAACCCAGAGGATCATAGCCTGTTCATTATGCCTTCACCTAACTTTTGGTATTTCAGTGATGAAGACCTGGGCGATATCATCGCTTATGTGAAATCTATCCCTCCAGTCGACCACGAGACCGATGAGCCAAACCTCAACCTGCTCGGCAAAGCAATGATCGGAGCAGGTATTTTGGGAAAGGGAGTGCTTGCTGCACAAGACATTCAACATAATATGCGCCCTGATTACCCGGCTACTGGTATCACTGTGGAATATGGCACCTACCTTGTCAACGTGAGTGGATGCCACGACTGTCATGGCTCAAAACTTTCGGGTGGCAAGAGCGCTGATCCCACCGCCAAGGCTGCGCCAAATCTTACCCCCGGTGGTGATTTGATCTCGTGGCAGGAAGCGGACTTCATCAAAACGATCCGCACAGGTGTCCCACCTAAAGGTAAACCACTTGACCCCAAACAAATGCCTTGGCAACATTACAAGAATTTCTCAGATGGTGAGCTGAAAGCAATCTTTATGTATTTGCAATCTCTGCCAAAACAGGAAACGATTGTTCCATAAAGTTTCAAAGCCCTGCTTCGCGGTGGGATCGTTTGACTCTCTTGATTTTTTGCCTACGCAAGCAGCAAATGGATCGTATTAGCACTAGGCATACACCGTCATGAACCAGCGGCTCCTCTACGAGACTAGACGCACAAGTTGCAGTGTGATCGATGCAACTATCCTTAAGAGAATGGCTTTTTTTTGGAAGGAGTGTTTGCTATTACATAGTGTAGCCCGAAACAGCGTTTATTGGATGGCGGGGATTCATCCCACTAAATTGAGTTTTATCTTAGCCCATGCGAAATCCTGCCCCCAAAGCGAATCCACACCCACCCCAACACTCACGCAAACCCCTAAGACCAGGATATTTTCAAGATATTCCACTACTATAAATAGTTCAATGCCCTCATGAAATCCCAAGCCAAAGCCTCCCGCGTTAACCCGCTCTCCAGGTCATCCAACACATCAATATGACATGGCTGCGGTTATTGCATGTAAGATAGTCGGGTTATCTCAAAGCCCATAATACAATATCATCATCCCGATATTCTCTCATGCGAGAAGGATAGCCTTTTACCTCCTATATTCTCATTATGCGTGTGATACCCCGTATCTAGTCGCATGACTACCTCATGGGAGATTAGTAAGGTTTCATAAATTATTATAAGAATATCCCAACAGAAAAAAGTGAATGTACAAAAGAATTAGGCGGAGTTTGGTTTATTTGTTGATTTGTAGGAGCTTTCACGGTAGGCGTGGGTTTATTCATCACAATCCCTATAGCGATAGCATATACCATAAAAGTGATTTGGGAAGAGATTACAGGAAAGAAAGATCAGCCGACTAAGTCAACATATTATCGGTCGTATGGTGGGGGAATCGAAGATTTGGATACAATGGACATCCCGCATTCGGGTTATTCTGCTACTGAAAGACGTCGGGAATACCGCAGGCGAGGGCAATCATCATCAGGCTTCATCGACGGCGTATACAATAATATGAACCACCCTAATGGTGTGCCTTACTATGATGGCAACCGTGATTGGGATGTGGACGATTAAAAAGTAGGCACCATATAACAAAGTGGCAGTTAACTACCTATCCCGCTAGAGAGTTTTGTCATTCGATTGAAGGTTTTTGGTTAGTGAAGGATAAAAAGACAGGTAAGACAGACTGGGATAATATTCAGGAATTGACCAGTCAGGGATGGGCATTGGTAAGCGTGATCCCTATTAATGTTTGGCAAGGAAGAACTGCTTGCCTTCTTAATACCTTCAGCAGACCTGTAAAGGAGGGCGACTAGTGGCAGATTTTATTACCTTATCTTGCCCATCATGTGGGCATAAACTTCAAATCAAAGAAGACATAGATCGGTTTGCCCGTGCAGCTTGTGGTCATGAGCATATTGTAAATCGCATTGGTGGGGATGTTTTTTTGTTTTTCAGGAGACGAAATGCAGGGCGAAGAAGTGGTCGTCGAAGGCGATTGGAACCATTACAACGGATGTCACAACGGTGCCCCCGGATTTCTTTTTCCAGGTTACTTTGATATTTGAGGGGATGAATTTCTCCATCGTTTGGTTATAAGCTTTTACAAGTGTTTCTTGGCTGCTTCGGTCAACGGTTGCCTCTACAGGATCTTCCACTTTAGCCCATTCCTCAGGTGAGCGATACCCCAAAAGGGATGAATACTTTCCATTACAAACCTTGTGGATATCGTCTAAATAGATATAAATGGCTTGTTGCGAGGAATCCAAAATGCTCTTCATTTGTTTCGAAATCCCCGCAATAAGCTCTTCGTGACGTGATTGTTCGTTTATCATTACTAAATCCTTTCTCTTATTTATCCGTTTACATTATCGATAGTTTTGGTAATTTTCATATTTTTTCCATGCTCGATTCGTATTACTGCATTGATGGATCGGTAATATCCACTTCTACTCCCTCTTCAAGCAGACTGAAATATGGAAAAAACAATTCTACATCCTCGAACCCATTCGTAATTATCTTCATAGTCCATAATACTGATATTAGATATTTCGTTATGTGCTTTGACAGCAATCAAAGCAGAAATATTATGGTCGAACTGTGCGACAATACGGTCTTCTCCAAATCCTTGAGTCTATAACCAATTAGCCCACATCTGCTCCAATGAGGTTTTCGCACGCACCATTATTCTTGATTATGGGAATGCTGGAAAAGCAATAACGACCCAGGCGGAGGCGACTCCTACTACTTCTTGGGCTCTTTCAATTCGATCACTAAAGCATACCCATCTGTTGTTCCGGTGTTCTGAGCGGCGTGTGGCCCAGCGTCAATCCATAACACCTGTCCAGCTTTAAGTGGAATATCCTGGTTGTCGCCATTTGGGAACTTGAGATTTAATGTGAATCCGTCGAAGACGTACGCGACATGGTCGGGATGCCCATGCATCACTGTCTTTTGACCGGGTTTGAACCGAACCTCAAACACTCGCACACGATCATTTTCCATAACCATCTTATAAACATCCGCTGCCACCTTCGCTGGATCCGGCCATACTGTCTTGTTTTTTTCGCTTGTCATGTTTTCCTCCCGTAGCGTATATTTACTGTCACACCAGTACAAAGTTGCCTTTTTGGTTGACGTATACTTATCTACTCAACATAAATAGTAGATATAATTGACCTATATTATCATAATATATAATAAAAGTCAATGGAATATAAATGAATAGACGATTGATCGGGTTGCCTTTTTCCTCGGTAAGATCCCAATAAAATGTGGTTGAGATTGAAAAAATGGAGATCCTATGGCACCCTAAAGGTTTCGAAACCAAAGTAGAGATAGCCAATGGATCCCCAAGCCCTATTTTGTGCTAATCTAGCCTGTTCTGCAAGCGGGAAAAATGGCTAAAACGACATCACGATCCATCGTCGCAAACTTACAAGTTTCTAATATAAACTGTGTGGGCAAACCTATACCAAAACGTACGTTACGCTGTTTTATCGGCTACGCCATTGTATAGATGTTAACTGCCTGGTCATGTCGAGAGATTATGCCCTAATGCAAGGAGAGCGGGTTTTCTGGATTGGGAGAACGATAGATAAATATAATGAGCTTTTATAAAATTACGCGCGTCGTTACTATTTCCTCACAATTTCCCATTCGCCGTTATATTGAACTGCACGCCTGGGCGTGTAGGTATTATGAGCTTTGATCTTGGTGAGGTAAACGAGAGTAAGAAATTCGGGGAGGGATCGATCTCCATTGTGGCTATTTACTTGGATAGATGTGATATTCGCTTTAAAGCTACTTCTGCCTCGTTGACTAATCTGTGCACGATTTCTGCCGCAGGTAGTATATCCTTGATCTGCCCAGTCGTTTGTCCGGTAAAAGGGAATAGATCGCCAACTCTCCCCTGCTCGATGGCGGATCCGACCTCGATTTGCAGCCGCTTGGCTTCCTGTTTCGCAACCTCTCGTCGGTTTTGCCATTCCATGATAAAGGGCGAGCTCAATGCGCGTGGAATTACCTGATAAGCTTGCCCACTTACCGGAAAAATATCATTCCAAAACTCAACTTAGACTGCATCTTGAGACTCTGCCCTCAGAATGGCTTGCTTCCAGTTATCACTGATCGGACCCTCTATTGAGGCCAGGAATCGGGTTCCCAAATTAACCCCTTGTGCGCCTAAGACGAGTGCAGCTGCTAACCCCCTTCCATCTGCAATCCCACCGGCAGCTACCACAGGGACTGGGCTGACTGCATCGACAACTTGCGGGATTAATACCAATCCTGTGATTGTTCCTCCGAAGCCTCCCGCTTCACTTCCTTGTGCGATAATAATGTCCACACCACACTCAGCTGCCTGATAAGCTTGCTCAACTGTCGTCACTTGATGCATCACAAGTATGCCTTCATCATGCACTTGTTTGACATATTCTTTGGGATTACCAAGCGCGAAGGAGATAAGTCGAGGCTTGGCTTTGAGGCTGAGGTTAAATGCCTCTGGGTTGGGTAAAGCGGGTGACAGTGTATGGTTGACTGCGAAGGGGCGATTCGTCAATCCGCTTATTTTGTATAATTGCTCTCTAAAATTCTTGATCGGGCGGGCACCAGCGCCTAGGCTACCCAGTGCACCGGCGTTTGACACTGCTGCAACCAACTCAGCTGATGTAAAAGGTCCCATACCTGCTTGAATGATGGGAAACTCGATTCCTAATAGGTCACAAATTGGGGTGTGTATCATGTTCTTCTCCTTTTTTATTCCAGAAGATATAAAAACACTTGCTCGTGCTTGCAATTTGAGTAATCTTCAGTTCCGTCTTTTGGGTTCAATCTAATGTGGGTGAAGCAAGGTCAGCATTTCTACCCTTCTGAACCCACTAGATTTAGTAGAATCCTGGCTAGATCATGTTGTAGCGTCAACATCACCACATGGCCCGTTGCTAGTTCATACACCTCCCAGCCCTTTGCTTTCGCTTTTGTGGCAAAGGTTGCAAATAGAGAAGTTGTCGGTCCCGCTGTGCAGTGTATGTAGCTATACCGAAGCGAAGCACTCCTGTTGTCACCAACAGGCGCTGGTTGGTTGTACGTGGCCAACGGGTGTGGCGTCAATCGCGCTTTGACCCACTCCCCCATCTCTGCATCCGTGATGCCCAGGAAGGCAAGGGAAGGTGGCTGTCGCACTCCTCTCCCTGCTGCTACATCTGTCAGAATTTCCGCCCGCATATCTGCAGGCCATAGATCAGCCTCGGTTTGACCGTCATCGGGGAGATAGGCATCCAGATAGACCACCTGACTCAGCCGTTCAGGTACCTTTGCTGCCACCCCGGTGATCACCATGCCTGCATAGCTGTGACCAACCAGCACCACATCTGTAAGGTCTTCATATTCAATCAGGCTGGTTATGTCTGTGATGTGGGTGTTTAAATCCACTCTGCAGTCCAACAAGTGTGCTCGGTCACCCACGCCAGTTAGGGTGGGCGCATAAACTTCATGTCCTCCGGCTCGTAAAAGAGGGGTCAATTTTTGCCACACCCAGCCGCCGCACCCTGTTCCATGTACTAATACAAAAGTTGCCATCTTAACACCACCCTTTCTCTTTCTCATTACAGGATTTATAAAATTCGATTCCGATTCTTTCCAGATCAATATAATTTCTTAAGATTTAATGCAGATTTGTGATTAATCCACCCGATCAGATGAAAACGTAAGGTTGGAGATTATTTTCCATCCGCCAGATTTGTGATTTGTTCGAGCATAACGCACAGCTGTGGTCCCAGGTGGCGCAGCTCTTCGCGGTGCATGCTTGCCAGGCTTTCCAGCACCGCAACCCCTTTTTGGGTCAGGCCGATAAAAACCTCTCGCCTGTCCTCCTCATTGGGTATCCGTTCGACCAATCCCTGTTCTTCAAGCCGGTCCACGAGTCCAACGGTGCTGTGATGTCGAATTTGCAGCCTTTCAGCTAGTTCGCCAATGGTCACTTGCTCTCTGCCCGGAAAGCCGATGATGCTCAACAATGCCTGGTGCTGCTGCAAGGTTAATCCGACCGTCTCAACCGAATTTTTACTGAACCGTAAATAATGCCGTAGGGCATATCGAAACTCTGCCAGGGCCTCATAATCAGTTTTGGGAAAAGTCGAAAAATCTGTCATAATAGTTTTGTTATAGTTTTGTACGAAATTACTCTATAATTATTGACTTACATCGTAATGCGATATATAATCAATTTTATCATAATTTTTATGAAATTGTTTAGAGAATAAATTATTTTTCTGCCCGACGGGAGAATATGATGGCAAACTATAAATACCTGATTATCGGTGCCGGTATGACTGCCGATGCAGCCGCGCGTGGCATTCGTGAGTTAGATCCGGACGGGGAGATTGTGATGATTGGGAGCGACCACAATCCACCCTATAATCGCCCGCCCTTAACCAAGGGACTATGGAAAGGCAAACCACTGGAAAGTATCTGGCGTCGGACGCAGGAATTATCCGTGGAACTGCATCTTGGACGAACCGCCCGGTCAATTGACCC
The DNA here is from genome assembly GCA_049281855.1 of Anaerolineales bacterium. Lineage (GTDB taxonomy): Bacteria > Chloroflexota > Anaerolineae > Anaerolineales > UBA4823 > FEB-25. Next base: position 15,661 of record JBAPSY010000094.1, on the reverse strand, counting down.
GGATAATAAGGTAGTCCGGGATGACCAGGGAGTGAATTACCCATACGAAAAACTGCTTTTGGCAACGGGTGGCACTCCCCGCAGACTATCCTTCGGTGGGGAGGATATTATTTACTACCGTACCCTGGATGATTACCATCTCCTGCACGAACTAAGTAGCCGTGTCGACCATTTTGGTGTGATTGGCGGAGGGTTTATCGGCTCAGAGATTACTGCCGCCTTGACCATGAATGGAAAAAAAGTAACCATGTTTTTCCCTGATGCTGGGATCGGAAGGCATATGTACCCGCCTGAGCTTTCCGATTATTTAAATACATTTTTCCGCCAGAAGGGTGTGGAGATCATTTCGGGTGTGAACGTGAAGGATCTACAAAAGCATGACGGTTCCTACCATCTTGTAACTGATCATGGAGATAAGATCCACGTGAACGGTGTGATTGCCGGGATTGGTATCCAGCCTAACGTGGAGCTGGCACAAGCCATTGGTTTGAAGGTTGGCAACGGCATCGTGGTCGATGATCTCTTGCTGACCAGCCACCCTGATATTTTCGCTGCCGGAGATGTAGCTGAGTTCAGTAACCTCACGCTGGGCAAGCGCCAGCGCATCGAACACGAAGACAATTCCAACAACATGGGCAAACAAGCTGGTCGCAATATGGCGGGTGCCAACGAGCCCTACCGTCACTTATCCTACTTTTACTCCGACCTGTTCGAGCTGGGTTATGAAGCCGTTGGTGAGCTCGATCCTCGCCTTGAGACCTTCGTGGATTGGAATATTAAATTCCAGAAAGGCGTGATCTATTACCTGGCAGGTGGGCGCGTGCGCGGCGTCTTGCTCTGGAACGTGTGGGACTCGGTCCCGAAGGCGCGCGCACTGATTGCAGAACCGGGTCCGTTCACAGCCGCTGATCTAAAAGGTCGGCTGTAACAGGGATGGTGTACCATGGCGATGGTGGATGAGTTAGCCGAATTTGTGGTTGCAGCTGGGTACGATCAGCTCTCAGAAGCAGCCCGCTTACAGGCAAAGATCCGGGTGCTGGACGCATTGGGCTGTGCCATTGGTGCCTTGGATGCTCCTCTGCTCAAGATGATTGCCGCCCAGAATGATGATTTTGGGGGCAATGCCCGCTGTACCCTGATTGGTGGTGGTCGTACTGCACCCGATCGGGCGGCTTTGTATAACAGCGCTTTGGTACGCTTCCTGGATTTCAATGACAGCTATCTTGCTAAAGGAGAAACCTGCCATCCCAGTGATAACCTTGGCGCGGTACTGGCAGCCTGCGAGTATGCCGGTGCGACTGGCAAAGATTTTCTCACCGCCCTGACTGTGGCTTATCAGGTGCACTGCCGTCTGAGTGATGTCGCTCCTGTTCGTGCCAGAGGTTTTGACCACACCACCCAGGGTGCCTACGCCCTCGCTGCGGGGGTTGCCAAGGCTCTCCACCTAGATCAGGCGAAAACTGCCAATGCCATTGCCATCTCTGGGACGGCTTTTAACGCTCTGCGGGTCACCCGCACCGGTGCCCTCTCCAATTGGAAAGGACTGGCTTACCCTAACACGGCCTTCGGAGTCACCCATGCCGCCTTCCTGGCCATGCGTGGGATCACTGGTCCTGGCGAGGTTTTTGAAGGCAACAAGGGGTTTATGGACGCAATTTCCGGGCACTTCTCATTGGATTGGTCCAGGGAAGACCTGGAGAAGATCACCCAGACGGTGGTGAAGCGCTATAATGCCGAGATTCATTCCCAAGCCACCATTGAAGGTGTATTGGAGCTGAAACACATACAGCATTTCATTGGTTCTGATATCCGCTCCGTAAATATAGAGACCTTCGACGTTGCCTATAACATCATTGGGGGTGGTGAAGAAGGCGAAAAGTTCACCGTGCGCACCAAGGAAGACGCGGATCACAGCCTGCCCTACATCGTGGCAGTTGCCATCCTGGATGACCAGGTGCTTCCTCCTCAATACTTGCCAGAGCGTATCCAGCAAAGGGATGTACAATCCTTGCTCCGCAAGGTCAAGGTTCGTCCTCTGGCTGAATTCAGCCAGCGTTTTCCCGCTGAGATGCCTTGCCGCATAACCATCACCCTTAATGATGGGCGTGTGCTCACCAAGGAAAAGCGTGATTATGAGGGCTTTCGCACCCGTCCAATGCAGTGGGAGACTGCAGTGAAAAAGTTTGAACAGCTCACTCAGCCTCATCTCCCCACCGCGCTCCAAAACAGGATTGAAGACGCTGTTCAGAATTTGGAAAATTTCCGCATTACTGACCTTGCCAGTCTGCTGGAAAGGTTGAAAAAGCAATCATAGGAGGAATAGAACATGGAACAAAAGACTACCCCACTGGATGATCGGGCGTTTCCTTTCTTGAGAATTAATGAGCGGCAAGCCAAGCCTCGCAAAAGAGGGGTTACCGAGATCCGCGGTCCATACTACAGCCCCATGGGAAAACGTTACCTGGAGGATATCCTTGAGACCATGGGAGTTTATGTGGACGTGCTGAAGTTCGCTGGTGGCTCATTCAGCCTGATGCCGCGTAGTGCTGTCAAAGAGCTCTTGGACCTCTGCCATCGTTATGATGTGCTCATCTCAACTGGTGGCTTTATCGAGCATGTCCTCACCCTGGGTCCGCAGGCGGTCGATCAATACATCCAGGAATGCAAGCAGCTCGGGTTTGATATCATTGAAATATCCAGCGGTTTCATCTCCATCCCCACCGATGATTGGCTGCGCCTTATCGAGAAAGTCCAGAAAGCCGGTTTGAAAGCCAAACCTGAAGTGGGCATCCAATTTGGAGCAGGTGGTGCAACTGCAGTGGCAGAGTTGGCGGCAGAAGGAACACGTGACCCAGAGTGGGCTATCCAACAAGCCAGGCGCTTTGTGGATGCAGGAGCCTATATGATTATGATCGAATCAGAGGGGATCACCGAGAACGTCACCACCTGGCGCACGGATGTCGTTGCGAAGATCATCAATGCCATCGGTCTGGAAAAGCCGATGTTTGAAGCTGCCGATCCGGAGGTCTTTGCCTGGTACATCAAGAATTATGGTGCTGAGGTCAACCTGTTCGTGGATCACAGTCAAATCGTCCAGCTTGAGACCTTACGTGCAGGGATCTGGGGAACCAAGAGCCTGTGGGGCAGAGTCTTAACCTATAAAGGCTGAACCCGTTATAATAAGCCTGATCATAGATACCCGCCTGGATCATTATCAGCCTCGTCGCGAGGTTGGCAGTGATTAATCTGAATGCGCGGTAATAGGACAAGGAACGGGAGCTTTTGATGCATATCCATGACGACCCTGAAGACTTTGATTTACACGATGCCCTGCAACTGCAGACGCGCCAAATTTCCGAAGAAACTTTCGATAAATTTGAAGGCTATGTAGCTGAAATTTTCTCCGCGTTTGGCATGGATCTCAATTCACCCTCCACCAAAGACACTCCTCGCCGGTTTATCAAAGCCCTATTTGATGCTACCGAAGGCTATGACGGGGATCCCAAGCTGCTGAAGGTTTTTAGCACGGAATGCCGCGGTGAGCCAGACTGTCACCTCGCTCAGGTGATTGAAGGTCCAATCCACTTTTTTTCATTCTGTGAGCATCACGTCTTCCCATTCTACGGAGTGGCCTATGTGGGTTATATTGCTCACGAGAACATCATTGGTCTCTCCAAACTTACGCGCATGGTGAGGCTCTTTTCAAAACGCTTTACGGTTCAGGAGCGCATCGGTCAGCAAATTGCGAATTCTTTGGAAACCATGATGCATCCCCACGGTGTGGCTGTTTATCTTGAAGCCCATCATTTGTGTATGGAGATGCGTGGTGTACGTGAAACTGCGCCAATTACGCGTACTACCGTTTGGCGTGGTCATTACGCCAATGATTTCAGCTTGCGGACGGAATTCTTTGCTGCCTGCGGGTTGTAGCGAAACCAGCCTATTAAAACTGTCCCAAGGATGGCTATCTTGGTTGGAGGCATTTTCTATAAACATCATGCTATCCATGACGTAACCAAAAATCATTGTCCACCGACTGATCCGGAGATAAAAGGCGGCAAGATGTTGTCGTCTGGCGCACTGCAGCTGTAAAGCAAAGATCATTATGTCACTTGAAACGAAATTGGTACTCATTACTGGCGCTGCCCGCCGTGTGGGTCGGGAGCTTGCCCTCGCCGTCGCCCGGGCTGGTGGTGACGTGGTCATTCACTACGGGAGTTCCCAGAATGAAGCAGAAAGCCTCGGTTTGGAGATTGAAGCTCTGGATAGAAAAGCTTTCCTGCTCCAGGCTGACCTCAATGATCCCTCCCAGGTCTCCAACCTGATCCCCCAAGCCAGTGAGCATGGTCAATTGTTTGCCTTGGTCAACAATGCCGCCATTTTCGAGAACCTATCCTGGCAAAGTTCTACACTGGAGGCTTGGAACCAAAACCTGATGGTCAATCTGACCACTCCCTTCCTGCTCAGCCAGGCTTTTGCCCGCCTCCTTCCAACGGACGGAACTGGTCGCATTGTCAATCTGTTGGATTGGCGTGCTTTACGTCCCGGTGCCGATCATCTGCCATATACCATCAGTAAATCCGCCCTGGCTGCCCTTACCCTCTCGCTTGCCGTCGCATTGGCTCCCCGCATCAGTGTGAATGGTCTGGCACTCGGGGCAGTCCTTCCGCCAGTTACTAAACTGGATTCCGCGACCGGCGGAACACCCACTGATAATATTGCCCCTCCCAATATCCTTAAAAATGTTCCTGCCAACAGGTGGGCGCACCTGGATGAGGTTGGTCAAGCCTTGATCTTCTTGCTAGACGGTCCAGCTTATATCACCGGAGAGATCATCCACATCGATGGGGGTCGCCACCTGGTATAGCAGGCCTGGAATGAACGCTACCATTCATCAAGCCTGCTTGCTGCTTGGTTCGAATATCGAGCCTGAGCGAAACATCCCCCGGGCGATGGTCCTGCTAAAGGAGAAACTGACTGTCTTGCAGGTATCTTCCATTTGGGAATCAGCCTCCGTGGATTGCTGCTACCCCGATTATCTAAATATGGCTTTGTCGATTTTGACCCCCTTGGATGCGCAGCAGCTTAAAGAGCAGGTGCTTCGCCCTCTGGAAGTGCAAATGGGTCGGGTGCGCACCGAGGACAAGAATGCTTCGCGCCCGATTGATTTTGATATTATCCTGTTTGATGGCTTCTTATTGGACCCTACCCTCTGGCAGCATGCCCATCAGGCTGTCCCGGTGGCAGAAATCTTCCCCGACTATGCCTCTGAAACCGGTGAATCCCTCAAAGATGTTGCCATGCGTCTGGCTCACTCAACGCCCGTTCAGATAAGGAAGGATATTTCCATCTCACTGCCATCGCACAGTTGAAAGAAAAGATTCAGCCTTGGTCCAGGCTGTTGGTTAAGGAATACTGCATGTCCTCTCAAACCCTTCGCAACCTCATCTTTCTCTGGTTAGCCTGGATCTTTATTCTGCTGGGTTTTCAAGCTTGGTCAGTGATGCGCTTTCAGATCAAGCATCCCGATTATGCCTTGGAATGGACACACATCGATACCGCCCTTACCTATAAACTCGATAAGCCTTACCTGAATGAGCCCTTCATGAACCAGCAGGTGGCCTTTGACTCGGAATACTACCTGTCGATTGCCACAGTCGGTTATGCCGATCCAGAAGTCACCGCAGGCGATATCCATGGTGAGCGAGTTCCCCTGAACTATGCTTTTATGCCGTTTTACCCCTACGTGATGAAGGTGGTTGCTTTTCCGTTAAAAATACTGCAGCTGACCCCCATTGCCACCTCCACTCTGGCGGGTGTAATCGTCTCAGTGCTTGGCACCTTGGCAGGCATGCTTGCCCTTTACGACCTGGCGCATGAGGAATTGGGTGAGGCTGGTGGGTTGCGGGCAATTTTCTACCTGCTCATCTTTCCCGCAGGTTTCTTCCTCGCCATGGTTTACACCGAGGGTTTGTTCGTTGGACTCGCATTTGGTGCTCTCGCCCTGATCAAACGCCAGCAGTGGTTGCTGGCAATCCTGCTCTCAGTTCTTGCCACCTGGACGCGTGCCGTGGGTGTTGCGCTGGTCATCCCGCTGGTCATTGCATTTGTTCGTGCCAACCAGTGGAGAGAGATTAGCTTATCCCGGTCGGGGTTGAAGCAGCTTGCCCGCGCCTTGTTGGTGTTTGCCCCCCTCCTGGCATATTTTGTGTGGAGATTCTCTCCCTGGGGTCGCATGTTCCAGCTGGTCGAGGATAACTACTTTGGGCGCCAATTCCTAGATTTTGGTCCGTCCATATCCGGCTGGGTGGGAGCGTTCCTCTCCATATTTGGTACCAATCACCAGACTGCTGCTTACTATATGATCGAAATTGGCGCCACCCTGCTTGGCATCCTCGCCTGTATTTTCACTTATCGGCGCTATCCGGAGGCTGCTTTCTTCAGCATTGCGGTGATCTTCATCTCCCTGACGAGTGGCTATCCCCAGGGCATGCACCGTTATGTGCTCACCGCCCCCGTGGTTTTCCTTTTTCTCAGCCGGCTGGGTAAAAACCCGGCTTTCGACCGTGCCTGGACCATCCTCAGCACCCTGCTTATGGGTGGCATGGCCCTTCTTTTTGCTGCCGATATGTGGGCAGGTTAAGTTGGCAGTGATTAACGGTGCTTGAATTTGGGTATGAAGCGCGGTACCCGCTGCATATAATCCTTATAATCCGGCAGGCGCTCCACTAGGTCCTTCTCCTCCAGCCTGGCTTGGATCATGACCCACATCACCCCCAAGACACAGGCCACCAATACGCTGAGCGTCGGTATCCATAGGAATAAGCCGGTCAGCTCCAGGATCATACCGCAATAGAGCGGGTGTCGGATATGGTCATATATACCATTCATCACCACTGTATCCTGTACCGAGGGTGCTGCAGCCTTCCACCGGATAGAAACCAAACCGGCGATAATGATCACTACACCTGCCAGGATCAACAGCCACCCTAGCGATGATGAGATGATATTGGGGGTAATAAAATTGGTCGATGTTGCATATGCTGCCGTAACGTATCCGATTGCCCACACCGGTATGCCGAGCACATCCCTCAAGACAATGCTTACCAATCTGCCACCCCGCTCTCCAAGCTGGCGTGAGTAAAATGCGGTAAACGCACTTGCTGAGTTGAAGATGAACCCCAGGAGTAGTGGGACCAGGAACAGGAACATTACCTGATGCTCCTAGCTTGCTGTCCACGTTCTGTTCTTTCAAGCAGCGTGATCACTCCCACGCTGACTAATACCAGGCTCCCGATGATCAGGTACATCCATCGACCCCCGATGCTCCCAATCATCAGTCCTCCTGCCAACCCACCCGTGGCTGACCCGAAGCCGAACATCATCGCACCCAGCAGCCCTTGTGCTGTGGCTTTCATCCCCTGTGGAGCGTTCTCGTCCGCGTACGAAACCCCCGCCACCCACACCATTGGGTAGGTCATTCCATTAAGCAGCTGAAAGATTAATATCCCAGCCGGAAAACTAAGCCAGGCATAGAGTAAAAGTCGCACTCCAGTCACGGTCATTCCCAACCCAAGCAATCCGTACGCTCCGAAGCGCTTGAGCAGGCGGTTGGCAAAGAAAAGTATCGGTAGTTCTCCTATGGTGGAGATGGTTAGCGCAATCCCCATCGTCGATCGGCTGGCACCCAATTCTTCCATATAGGGGAACAGGTAACTGTTAATGGAGGTGAACGCTAGACCGCCCACGAATGCAAGGCAGAGAAAGAATACCCATCGCCGGTTGGTCAATAGTTGGCGAATATTTCCCCTGAGCGATACATTTTCCACCCCCATCTTGAAAGTGAACTTTTGACTGACGATGAATGCCAGAAACATGATCGCTGCATAGCCCCAAAACGCCCATCGCAGGCCATAGGATTGGATGATAATGCCTGCCAGGGGTGCAATCAGACCCCAACCGAATGTCCCGCCCAATCTGACGCGCCCATACATGGCTTTTTCACCTGCCAGCATGGCCATGGTGGCACTATCCGCAAAAGAAATGATCGGGGAGCTGAACAGGGAATATAGGATAACTAAAAGGATGATGGGAGTGAATGTCTTGAGAAAAGGAAAAATGGAAGCAAAGAAAATTGACCCCAGGATGGTCAGGCTCATGATCAGTTTGTGTTTCCCTTTTGAGTCCGCTAGTCCTGTCCATATAGGTGCACCGAATACGGTGATCAGTGGTGCCATACCCGCCAGAAGACCGATCTGAGCTCCACTGAAGCCTAATTCCTGGAAATACAGGATGATGAACGGCATTGAGAAAGATGCCGCTGCATAAAATAACAGGTAGAAGGTGAATGGTGGCGTTTTTTTCATGGGGGCTTATCAACTTTGTATCGTAAGTCCGCCAGTCTGCTCCATCCAGTCGGCAATCCTTTCCACTGCCCGTGTAACGTTATCATCAGAGATATCCACCCGCAAGGTTTCCAGCGCCGATGCATCGATGAATCGTTGCATCACCTCCTGCTCGTTGATAAAAACCTGCAGGTCATCATACTGAGATGGTTTTCCCGACACCTTTACCCGCTCCGCTCTGGCTTGTGCAAATGAATTGGCTGAACGTGTGCAGAAGATGAGCCGGAACCCCAATTCTTTCAGCGTTTGCTCCAACCAGCCGAAATCATAGATCTTTCCGTGCTGGATGTACTGATAGGTTTGGGTGGAGATGTGAAAACGGTCGACGATCCACGAATAATAACGCAATTGTTGAAACAATCGCCTCCAAGTGCGGTAGGTATCCAACGCCAGCGTTTCTTCCTGCGCCTCGAAGTTGATCAGGCCCCGCCCCCATGGGTAGTTGGTAAAACCGCACCATTCTGCAGAGATGAGCGGTGAATGGTAGCGATATTTGCGCGGTCCAACGATGCGTGGGTGCTCGTTGAGCGCAAAGGCGATGTCAGTCTTGTGCGTCAGGCGCGTCCCTTCCAGGATGATCTTCGGGCACAGTTTCATTTACTTTCCTCCAGCCACAGCTCGGGTCCGCAGCAGGGTGAGACCTGCAGCTGGTGTACACCCGGTTCCAGATACTCTCCAAAGGGGGTATCAAATATCGTTTCCGCTCCAGGCTCCAGGCTGGCTCTAAAGCTCCCAATGGATACCTCCAGTGTATTTTGGGTATTGTTGATGACGGTTAGTTCTTGGTCTGGCCTCACTTTGCTGCAGCGTGGGTCGGGAATGTCTGGGTTTATTGTGACCACGACCATCTCTCCCTCAAAGCTGGCGCAGATCCCTGCCGCTGGCTGTTGGGCGTATGGTGTTGCCAGGGTGTTGGGTTGTGTGGTGGCGGCAGAGGTCGAGGAAGATACTGCGGGGGTCAGTTTGGCCTCCGCACCCTCGCATGCCGCAAGACCGATTACCAGGATCATTCCTAGCACCACGATTGGTTTGATACGTTTTGTCATCATACAGGTCGCTCCTTCAGTGTGTACGGGTCAAATCGAGACGAAGCCTCAATTAGCGTCCTCATATACCCCCATGGAGCCTCCTCATAATGGTAGATGCGCAGGTGTTTCTTATATTTCGGTTCACCAACCAGCAGTCCCTCTGGGTCGGGCAGGAATGCTCCGTGAATGAAGCCCAGGCGGATGTGATCCCGGTAAATGCCGATCTGGCATATCCCTGCACTGACTGGTCCTCCGCGCTCCTTATAATAATAGCTAAAACCCCGGCTGTGCTGGCTTTCGGTTGCCTCAGGGGCAACGCTCGCCACAATGTTCCTGATCTCCAGCACGATATCTCGCAAGTCAGGCGATACATACTCTAGGTGTTTTTCGATAAAGTGTTCCGGCAGCATTCTTTTTTGTTGTTGCGAGGGCGATCTTTGCCCAAAGCAATCTCCTCCTTCCATCCTATTCTCATCAATGGCGTACATTGCACGTAGTCTCGCGTGCGCTCTCTACGAGCGATGCAAGAGCGTTCTTTGCGACAAATCTTCGCGAGAGTTCTTTGTGAGTTTGGTCGGGGTAATCTTTGCAACTGCCTCCACCAAGCGTAAAGCCTCGCCAGCGTTCTCGGTGAGCAAGCTAGCGAGGTGAAGCTATCTCCTTCTTACCTCTCGCTGTCAGCAAATGGTGTTTATCCTCGATGATTTATTTTGAATTTTATTTAATATAGATTTAAGTCCTTTGTGGTTAATCTTAATCTGACCGATTCAAATTCCTCCATCTTAGTTCTTGATTTCCGAACAACTTATCCCTCCACCGCCATTTTATACAGTGCATTCACCGAATTCCAATTGCGTGTGGTCGTCGGTATGCCCAATTTCCTCTCGAAAAAGCTGTTCGATAGCTTGGTCTTCCCATACCCGTTCGGGCAAAAAAGGTAGATAGCCATCTCCTCAGGCGCAAATTCATCCGGTGTCCCACCTGGAGGGGTCAATTTGCCCCACGCATCTTTGGGTGGGGTTTGGTACAAGAAAGTCACGTGCAGTTTGCTCGGGTCCTCATTTCTGTCATTGAGAAATGGGTTGCCTGCCAGGATGCGTTGAAGTTCATGCAACTGCCGGATGAATACCTCCACAGCAAATCCACAGGTTTGTTCGATATTGGCTTCGATACTCTTGGCTACCACTGTCTGATCTTGTTCCGAGCTTTCAAATACGACATTGCCGCTTTGTACATACGTCCTGACATTGGTGAACCCTGAATCCGCATAGATTCTACGCAAGCTCTCCATACGTAGCCTTTTTTGCCCCCCAACATTGATGCCTCTCAACATCGAAATGAACGTGCTCATTTTGGGCTTAATCGCTTGGCAGTCCCTTCGAGATACATCGTAAATGCACCCGGCGCGCCCGGCGGTGCCATTTCAAACTTGGCTTCCAGGCTATCCTCCCCTGTTTTAATATAGGTGAACCTGAACTGGGGTGCGGATGGCATAGGGTCGCTCTCCAGGGTGATCGTCTTCTGGTCAGGTGAGACGTTCACCTCATAATGGATGACGTGCTCCTCATTATCAAAGTATATCGCCCTAATCGTCCCGCTGAATTCCGGATAGATGATCAGCAGGTCATCATGTGCGTACCCATCACGCTCCTTGGTTGCTGGGAATACCGTCCGGTTCCTTCTCACCAGGATATTTTGATCCAGCGCGAAGCTGAATGAGAATGTCCCATATCCCTGCCCTGGGTCGCCTTCGTGCCCGCCTTCCCATTCCCCCAACAAGAACTTCCATGCCTCCCAATCGATTGCCATGATATTTACTCCTTTGCTCAGAAGAAAGTGCCCAATGAGGCTGATGAAGACTTATCTTCAGATTGCGGTGTCATTATAATCCTTGCGGTATACCAGCCCTTCACGGTTCACCTGAAATCCAACGCTCTCGTACAGGCGCATTGCGGAGTTCCGGTAATTATCCGTTTCTACGAAGATGCTCCAGGTATTGTTATTGGGCGTGAGTTTGTACCCGAAGTCCCCCTTTTTTATCATCAAAGTCGAACATTACCCGCAGCGTCGCGAGCGTTCTCTGCGAGTTAGGTAACGAGGTGAAACAATCTCTTCCTCACATTTCGATATCAACAAAGCTGCTTTGCAATCGACATCATCTTATCCTTCAAGTTCCATTAAAAATCCTTTGTGCACTTAGTGGTACTCTTTACCCCGATTCAAATCGCTCAATTCCGCCCTCACCAACGGCTTCAGCCCGCTTAATGATCGCGCGTGCCAGGCCGTCAAAGATAAGCTGGTGGAATGGATATAGTCCATACCAGTATGCCAGACCCGCTAGACCGTGTGGCTCAAAGAAAGCTGTTTGAATGTATATGCTTCCACCACCCCCACGTGGGTTAACTTCAAACTGCATCCAGGCCGGGCCGGGTGCTTTCATCTCGTTTCGCAATCGGATCAAGTGACCTGCTTCCACTGTTTCCACCCTGTAACCATCCAGCACCTCCCCCGGTTGCATCTCCACCTGGCTTCGCCGGCCTCGTCGCATACCAGGGCCACCAGCAAACCTGTCCAACAGGCCGCGTACCTGCCATAACCAGTCTGCAAAATACCAGCCCCCCTTTCCTCCAATACCCACAAGCGTATTGTAAACGGCTTCAGGTTCAGCCACTGTCTCCAGGCGACGCTGCTCGATGAACATCCCCTCGATGACCTTATGCGTCCTGCCAGGCAGGAGCCCCGCCTTTTCTCCCCTCCAATAGGTTTCAACTTCTCCCTGGCCTGTTCGCTGCAGGGCTTGTTGCAGCGCAGTCGCATAAGGGATGAGCTTCACGTTGAAAAGTTTATGTGCGCTCTGGTCACGCACGACCACCTCACTCTTCAAGCCTTCGATAAGGACTTGTATGTAGGAAATCGGCAGCGGTGTGAGGATGTCTGCGCCGTAGGCTGAGAGCTGTGAGGTGAGCAGTGGCAACGGGACAAGCCGCCTTTTTAAGCCGCGTGCTCTGGCAAATGCCAGCATGATATCCCCGTAGGTTAAAACATCCGGACCACCGATCTCAAAGATTTCGCCAATGGAACGCGGTTCAATCAGGCTTTCGGTGAGATAATCCAGCACGTTTTCGATCGCGATCGGTTGGCACAGTGTGTCTACCCACTTGGGGGTGAATATGATCGGTAATCTTTCTGTGATATAGCGAATCATCTCAAACGACATGCTGCCCGACCCGATGACGATTGCCGCTCTCAATTCGGTTACTGGAATGCCAGACGCTCGCAAGACGTCGCCCACGTGCTGGCGCGAATTTAGGTGCGGTGAAATTCCCTTATCACATTCCCCTAAGCCCCCCAGGTAAATGATGCGCTGCACACTTGCCGCCTTTGCAGTCGCTCCAAAATTTTCTGCTGCGATGTGGTCGCGCACATCGAAACCCCGTGCCCCATCTGCCATGGAATGAACTAGGTAATACGCAACCTCTGCACCTTGCATAACCCCGTGCAGGCTGTCAGGGTCGAGCAGATTACCCTGCCTGATTTCCACATTCTCCCAGCTTTGACCTTTCAACCGTTCAGGGTTGCGCACCAGGCAGATCACATGGTGCCCCGCAGCCACCAGTCGTGGGACCAGCCGTCCACCAATATACCCGCTTGCACCCGCCACTAATATATTCATCTGGTTTATCTGATTCCCTATTTGTTATCCGACCTGATCCCTTGGCTTTACCCAGAATCGAAAAATGAAACCATATATATATCATGAAACTTATCCAATTATCTCATAAGATATGCCGTCTCACCAAACCTTAAGCTTGGCACCCTCCCTCACGCCATAATCGAAACCATCTGCAAGACCCTTTCACCCAACCTCCAATCCCCCTCGATGCGCACCTGCGACCTTGCCGCATCCACGCTGGTCCCCTTGGTGAACAACCGCCACGCCAGGTCTTGACTCATTTCCACCCTTGAAGCAGCACTTATTGCTTCTCCCAAGTACAATTGCCACTTTCCTTCCTGTTGTCGCAGGTACCACTCCCCACCCGCCTCACCCTCGATGCGCACAGTCACGCATGTCCCCTCTTCTGATTCAACGTTTCGGTATGTAAAAGGAAGTGCCCGCATGAACGTATCCAGCACTGGGAATAGCCACTTTCGGGAGCTAAGCAGTGGTTTTCCCACCGCCTGCCGGATGTGCTGCTGGTGCAGCCACTTCTCCGTATACTCCCTGGCAATATCCATCCAATTGGGTGATTCTATCTCGCCCGCCCAGCAGACCGGGGTGCGTGCAATTCCATCCATTGGCAGGGTTTTGAAGTACATGTAGAGCGCCGCATCAGCGATGTCCAGGAACTCGATTAGCAGGCTCGGGCTGATGCGTCTGGCAGCTTTTACCCACGCTTTATTCTCCTGGTCGATCAGCCTGACCAGTTCTTTGAAGCTCACCTCATTTTTCTCTGCTTGTGAAGGACGATCCTCCTTCTCAGACAGTCTGCCCAGGCTTCCCCCCAGCAGGTGTGCGGCCACATCCCTCACCGACCACAACGCGCATGCAGTCGGTCGGTTCCATTTCTCCTTGTTCAGGCTGGTTAATACCTTATTCAGTTCCCGGCTCAATGGCGGGAACAGCTCAACCGTCAGGATGGGTTCTATAGGGTTCATAAGCAATAAACTACCTTATTATGGGCTAATTGGATTGTGTAGTTAAAATCATACACCTTTTTTTCTGTTATTCAACCTCCTTTTCTCACCTCTGCACTATATCAAGGATCTGATCTGTGGTTAAATCCAATCATTCTTTTCTACCCATCCGTCTCAATCTGTATTCATCTATAGTCATATTCTTTTCTTTTATCTGTGCTCATCCGCTCTTATCTGTGGCAAAATATATTTTTTATCCGCTTGTCTCCCCTGGCATCTGCGGTTTACCCTTATCTTCTATCTGTGCCCATCCGCTTTTATCTGTAGCCAAATCTATTTTATCTGCGCCATATTTTTTGCTCTGCGTTCATCTACGATTTAATTCTTATCTTCTACCTGTACTTATCTGTTCTAATCTGTGGTTAAAATCTATGTGTCCCCTGGGGCGATGCGCCTTTTGCTTTGACCTTCGTGTCCTTTGGGTGCTTTGTAGTAATCTTACCTATTTCAATTCAGCTTACCCTCCCACATTTACGGTTATAATCTCCCTGACTAAAATCTCCTGTTAAAGAGTACTTATCCACATGACCTCTACTCTCGACTTCCAATCCATCATCCTCACCCTGCAGCATTTCTGGGCTGACCATGGTTGCCTCATCTGGCAGCCCTACAACCAGCAGGTCGGTGCTGGCACCTATAATCCCGCCACTGCCTTACGCGTCCTGGGTCCTGAGCCCTGGAATGTGGCTTACGTCGAGCCCTCCATCCGTCCCGATGATGGGCGTTATGGTGAGAACCCCAACCGCATGCAGATGCATTACCAGTTCCAGGTCATCCTTAAACCGGACCCCGGCAATGCTCAGGAGCTCTACATAGCCTCCCTCGCTGCTCTCGGTATCGACCCTCTCCTGCACGATCTGCGCTTCGTCGAGGACAAATGGGAATCCCCTGCCCTGGGTGCCTGGGGCCTGGGTTGGGAGGTCTGGTTGGATGGGCAGGAGATCACCCAATTCACCTACTTCCAGCAGGCTGGAGGTACCTTGTGCGATCCCGTCTCCGTCGAGATTACTTACGGGCTTGACCGCATTGCCATCTCCCTCCAACGCGTAGACAGTTTCACCGCCATTCGGTGGAATGATAAGTTAACCAGTGGCGATGTAAACCTTCAGGCAGAGCAGGAGCATAGCACCTATTTCTTCGAAGTGGCTGATGTTGAGCGCCTGAAAGTAATGTATGACCTCTTCGAGCAGGAAGCCAATGCCTGCCTGGCAAAGAACCTGGTTTTGCCAGCTCACGACTATGTGCTCAAGTGTACCCACACTTTTAATGTTCTGGATTCACGTGGCGCCATTGGCATTACCGAGCGCCAGACTTACTTCGGGCGCATGCGTGACCTTTCACGCCGTGTGGCAGAAGCTTACCTGGCACAGCGCCAGCATCTGGAATATCCCTGGATGGATGAGAGTGCCACCCTTGGCACGACGTCTTCCCATGTTGCTGCCTCCCCAATTCCTTCGCTCGCCACTGCCCCCGCTGACCTGTTTCTCGAAATCGGCACAGAAGAGCTCCCTGCCGGTGACCTTGACTCGGCTC
>JBAPSY010000093.1:0-2522 GCA_049281855.1 Anaerolineales bacterium | reverse complement strand
TCGGTTTCATTGGAAACAATCTCACATCTAAAAAGCGTTGTGGCTCAATACCTTCCTGGTATGAACGATGCCAAGGTCAGTTTATCACATGAGCATCAAACCTGTTCGAATTTATGTGGTAATTGCGGATCAGGTAAGAAATGCTGCATGTCACAAGCAAATTCCAAAAATCAGTCTCCACTAATGTCTCAGCGCCGGGTGGTCACATTGAGCAAGAATTTCGAGCAGGCTCAGCATACCCACAGGCAATATGCTCGTCTGACTTTGGATGAGCGTGGTAAAATCGTAAAAATGGTGGTCTCGCATTAATACTCATTCACGTTGACAACTCAGTCGCTAAACACAAAAACGAACCTTTCGTGGTATCATTTCCCCGGCAAATTTATACCTTGATTAAGATGAATTTCTGGAGAAAGATTGAGGAGTAGAGGTTCGTTTTCATTTCTTCGCTGGGGATCATTACTTCTTGTCCTGCTCGCCGTCGTAGTGACGACTTTGCAATTGGTGAGATTCAGCCGACTTTGGGTCAATTTCCCATCGAATCTATCCATTGCAGGTGTACCCGTCGGGCAACTCACTCGCCAGTCAGCTGCTGAAAGGTTGCTGACGATTTATTCCCAACCTGTCGAGCTTTATTACAATGATGCCGTAATTCACCTGGACCCCACAGCTGTGGGTTTCGTATTGGATACCGATTCGATGCTGGCCGCGGCAGAACAGGAACGTACCCGCATCTCATTCTGGGAAGCTTATTGGAATTATCTTTGGGATCGGCCTGTTCAACCGGTCAATATCCCTTTACGGGCATCCTATTCTGAAGACCGGTTACGTACATTCTTACAAACTGAGATCTCCAGTCGTTATGATCAGTCTTCCACACCCGCGATACCGGTCGTTGGAACAACGAATTTCCAAGCAGGGAGTTCTGGATCAGAATTGGATATCAACCGGGCGATTCCCTTGATCGAAGCCTCATTATTTTCTCTAAATCAGCGCTCCCTGGTCCTTCCAATAAAAAAAACTTCACCCATCCATCCAACCTTTCAAAACTTGGATGTCCTACTCCGCCAAACCATCGACCTCTCAGGTTTTGATGGAATTATTAGCCTCTTTGTTGAAGATCTTCAAACCGGTCAAAACATTAACTTCATCCTTGATAAAGAAAATCCAGTCACCATTCCACCTGATGTAGCCTTCACCGCCAGCAGCACGATCAAAATTCCCATTATGATCTCGGTGTTTCGAAGAATTGGTGAGAACCCTGACGTTGAGACGACAAAAAATCTGGAAGATATGATCGCCAAATCCATTAACACAGCCGGAGACTGGTTGATGGAAAATAAAATCGATCATGCCAAAGGTCCTTTACTAGTGACTGAAGACATGCAGACTTTAGGTCTGAATAACACCTTCCTCGGGGGATATTTTTATGCTGGGGCACCCTTGTTGGAAGTGTTTAAAACGCCTGCCAATCAGCGCACAGATCTAAGCACTGAACCTGATCCATATAGCCAGACAACCCCCTCTGAAATTGGACAACTTTTGCAGGATCTCTACCAGTGCGCTTATTTAAATGGCGGAGCATTGATTGCAGCCTTTCCGGGTGAGATCACGCAGACGGAATGTCAATCCATGATCAATTATCTGGTTCAAGATCGAATCGCCCTCCTTATCCAGGCTGGTGTCCCTGATGGAACGAATGTCGCCCATAAACATGGTTGGGTGACAGATATCTATGGGATCATTCACGATATGAGCGATGCGGCGATCGTCTTTACTCCTGGGGGAGACTTTGTATTCACCGTTTATATGTATCACCCCGTTCAGATCGTATTTGACCCTGTTAACCAATTGGTAAAAGACTTATCCCGAGCGATCTATAATTATTTCAATATCCCTACGCCGTAAGCTTATCGCAATTTGATCAATCCGGTGTCGCCTCCATACCCACCAGTTCCAGGCTGATCTCCCATAATCGCCGAGCAGCATCCAGGTCATACGAAACAGGGTCGGATCGAACGGGGTGCTTATTTGCATAATATTTACCCGTAATGCCCTCCACTTCAGGGGAAGACGCCAAGTAGATACTGGTCTGAGCTCCTTCCAAGGGAGTTTGGGCGATCCGTTGCATGACGGGGTTGATCAACGGGGTCAGCCATCGATTGACCCTCTTCCAGATATCAGTTGCCACCATCCCTGGGGATAATGCATTGGAGGTGATGCTCGTACCTGCCATCTGGCGGGCTAATTCATAAGTAAACAGGATATTTGCCAGCTTTGACCGCCCATACGCCTGCATCGGGTTATAGAATTTCTTATACTGCAGGTCCTTGAAATCCAGATGCTGGTTGTAATGACTGCCAGACGAGACGTTAATCACCCTGGCACTTGAGCTCGCTTTGAGTGCATCGATGAGTAAGTTGGTCAACAAAAAGTAAGCCAGATGGTTGACTGCCAAAGTCATCTCGATGCCATCCTCGCTCCTCGTTCTGCGCAAGAAAAAAACGCCTGCATTATTCACC
>JBAPSY010000092.1:0-3034 GCA_049281855.1 Anaerolineales bacterium | reverse complement strand
ATTAAAGAGTGGGTGGCGAATGGAGGAACAGATCCACCTTCTTCATCCAAGTTTATATCATCAGGTGCATCAAATATAAATGGAACTCGACCTATCTCTCATTATCTGCTGCTGCCTACGTTTGAATGGGGTGTAGCTGATTGGCATCTGGATGCCATCCGCCCATTTATTAACAAGTTCCAACCGACCATTGGATTTTCACCTGTTGAAGCCTCTCATGCAAAGAAAGTAACTGTGATCGGTGGGGCAACAAACGTCCCTGAATCAATCATTGATGGTTTATTAGCAGCAGGATGCGTCGTTGAACAAATAAGTGGAGATGGTATGAATATTGCAACTAAGCTGGCATCTCCCTCTTTGAAATAGAACCTTGCAAACTTATCACCTAATCAGGTAAATTCAAAAGATTATCATAAAAAGGTGCCCTAATGAATGACATGATCTATAACTTACAACGAAAATCTTCTCCCACTTTAAGCCTTCCGGACAACGCCAAACAATTAAGTACCAACATCCATAAACCTTCTCTCAAGGTGCTGGGGTTGGGTGGAGGTGGTTCCAATGCCATTAACCGGATGATTGAGCTTGGGCTCTCTGGCGTGGATTTTATTGTCGCTAATACTGATTCACAGGCATTGAAAAACAGTCTTGCACCCACAAAAATCCAATTGGGTCCTAAAACTACCCGAGGATTGGGTGCTGGTGGCAACCCGGAAGTCGGCCAAAATGCAGCTGAAGAAAGCGCAAAACTCATCGCAACCGCACTTGAGGGAGCTGATATGGTCTTTCTGACCGCCGGTATGGGTGGTGGAACCGGGACGGGTTCAATACCAGTAGCTGCGAAAATTGCCCGTTCAATCGGTGCTGTGACTATCGCCGTAGTGACGATGCCGTTTTCATTCGAAATGGGTCGACGGCAGCGAAATGCCAGTGAAGGTATCAAGCGCCTCTCACCGAATACGGATACATTGATCTCCATCCCCAATGACCGCCTTCTTGACGTCGCTCCACGCGACCTTCCTCTGGATACAGCATTCCGCCTCGCAGACGATGTCTTACGCCAGGCTGTCCAAGGGATTACTGAGCTGATCACTACACCCGGGATGATCAATGTCGATTTTGCTAACATCCGCAACCTGATGAAGTTGGGTGGTGGTGCTCTCATGTCGATTGGACAGGGAGATGGAGAAGATAAGGCCTTGAAAGCGGTTGACCAGGCTCTCCACCACCCATTATTACAGTCGACCTCGATCGACAATGCGGCCGGGATACTGGTGAATTTCACCTGCGGTGGCGAATTAGCTCTATATGATGTCCAAGCAGCACTTTCTCACTTGCAAGCACAGGCGGGCGGCAAAGCTGAAATTGTCCTGGGGGTTGTGAATGACCCGCGCTTGCAAGATCGGGTCGAAGCAATTCTTGTGATAACCGGTTTGGGTTCCACCACTTTGGAAGAAACCCTGTCCCGATTGGATGTCAGAAAAATGCCTGTTGAGCGAAAGGCCACACCCGCCCCAGATGCTTATGCAGTAAAAGCTCCCCAATTAATGGCTGACGAATATTTGGAAGAGGAATTGACCGTTTCCTCAAACGATCTGGATATTCCCGCTTTTTTGAGACGCGGCCGAAGAGTAGCAATCAAAACAACGGGATAACTGGTGAGTAGATGAATTCGAATGCCTTCTTCAACCGGGTTGAAATCCTTCTCTACTCCATCGTTATTTCTGTGATGACTGGAATAAACCATCTTCGGGCTCAATTCCAGCACTTGTCGTCGATTCCAATCCAACATTCCCCTACCGAAGAAGCTGACCCCACTCAGCAAAATGATCAATTACAAGAAAGATCACTTTTAATGAGTTGGGAATCCATCCAACAAGCTCTCCTTTCGCTTCTTTTATGGGTTATCTTGGGATTTGCAGCCGGTTTTTTAATTGGCATGATCAAACCCTGGTAAAGCTTTAATGAAAAATCACTCCCTGCTAAATTTTCTAATATTCACTTGCTTTCTGGTAATTGGATACTCTGTCAGCACCGGGTTTTATCAGTCCGATTATGGCATCTTAGCCAGCACAATGAGAGAAGTCACTTCGGGAAGCCAAAATTCTATCGAAACCATGAATAATGGTCAACGCAGTATCCTGCTCATCAGCGCATCGTCGATAAGCACATCAAATCCACATTTAGAAAGTATCTGGTTAGTAACATATTTCTCCTCCGATACTGCCATCCAACTGTTACCCATCTTCCCAACTGGGAAAAAAGCGATTTCTGATTTCGAGCAGCAACTAGATCATTCCTTTGACCTGAATAAGAAGAATGGCAACCTCGTTCTTGATCAAGACTTTATTACCGTGCTGGAAAAAAATAATTATTGGTGGAGCGGCTATTTTATCTTCGACGAGATTTCGTTGGCAAAATTATTCAACCCTCTTGGGGATATCGTGTTGAACGGGAAAACGCTGTCAGGAGAACAAGCATTAAAGGAAATACCCGAAGTGTTGGAGAACCATCAGGAAGCATATTCTTCCCAGATAGCTATCCTTCAATCAGTTTGTCATAAATATATGGAAATTCATCCAGATCCGGATATATCCCAGTTTATTTCATTCTTACCCAATCATATCCTTACCGATCTGGATACCAACCAGTTACAAACGGAATTGGAAACATTGTATTCGAACGAACGCCATCCGACTTGCAGGTTTCCAACGCTGGAAATTTCGCGCATCGAGCCTTGATGCGGCCAGCCGCTCGATCCAATGATATGTGAGGTAACCATGGAAAATATAAACGCACATGATTTGCAGTTATTTATGCTCATCGGTACTTTTTTGCTGGGCAGTATAACTTTTCTCCTTGGTCTGGCAATCCTGATGTACGGCGCATGGGGAAAAGATCTGCGTACGATTGCAGATCAAACTACAAGCCTGGCTCAAAAGGGGATCGCTGAGGAGATATCAGGCCTGGTCGGAAATGCCTCTACCTTGATGACCACCCTGAACGATTTAATGCGGACTTCGAATGGCATCGG
>JBAPSY010000091.1:0-2981 GCA_049281855.1 Anaerolineales bacterium | reverse complement strand
CAGTGAGGCGATAACCAACACGCATGCTGAATCAAACGGTGTTTTCGGCAGTCAGACCCATTCTCAATCAGATACAACCAGCCAGGCAGATACGGTCGGTCAAGCAGATACCAAGAACTCCGCTGATAGCCAGATGCAATCCCAATCCATCGGGCAAGCGATCGGCAGGGCAGCCTCAGTCGGGTTAGCGGTTGGCATCGCGCCATCAATTTCGGCCTCTAACAGCTATCAATGGCAATTCGACCCGGCGATCCTGGTGACGCAGATTCTGCGCCAGCAGCAAAGCCTGCTCAACCTGGCCAGCAAAGAAGGCGCATATTATACCGATGTCTATGCAATGGCGCGCACCGACCAAGGCAAGCAGGCACTTTTAGGTTTGATTCCTGAAGCTTTCCACGGTACAGAAGATGTGGTCACCGGCGTTCAGACTCGTGACTTAACCCCGGACGAGGTCACCTACATTGGGCACCACGCCCGATCTTTCACGCCCTCCACACGGGTAGAAACCTTGTCAGAAGTGATCAGCGGTTACATGGACTCGACCATCTTGACCATGCTGCAGCTAGCCGCTTACACCGCACCGGGCATGTTCGAGCAAGGAACCGCCCTGACAGTGCAGGAATCTACACCCGATTTTGCCTTCCGACCGGCAATGCCTGGTGATGTGGTTATCGGTTGGCAGTGGAGTAGCGAGACCGGACAGCTCACTCAGACACCGTTACGTCTGACGCCTGAACGGCACTTTCACACTGCTTTCTGTGGCGATACCGGTTTTGGCAAGAGCGTAGCTGCCGAGCGCCTGGCCTGCGAGACCACTCACCAGTGGCACTTTCGCAGCGTGGTCCTGGATTTCGGGCAGGGCTGGCGGCGGGCGCTGAACTGGGCTGGGCTCCAGGGTCGCGTTGACATTCGACAGCTCTATCCGGGCGCGCCGCGGCCGCTGAGATGGAATATCCTGAAAGTGCCACGCCGTATGTATCCTAGCCGTTATCGAACGCTGGTCAGTGAGTTATTCGCCAACGCCGGGCGGATGGGACCACGGCAGCTTGGCTTTATGCGCCGCGCCTTGACCCAGGTGTACACCAACCTGGGTATCCTAACCACCGACCCGGAGGTGAGCAACCACCCCGCCTGGGGTAATCTGCAAGATAGCGTCGAAGTCGCCGTCGCCCAGGAATGGCGGGACCGAAACCGGGTAACGGGCGCTGTCTCAACCGGCCAATCGCTCACGGATTTGCAGCCGGGCGAGCTACAAGCGCTGGCGGTCTGGCGCAGCCAGCGCGCCGATGTGCGCATGTGGGTAGAGCGCTTGAAGAATTTCTACGCCACGCTGCCCAAGGGTGACCAGGCCAGCCGGGCCAGCCTGGAGGGTGTGTTGTTACGGGTCGAACAGTTCGCCGAAGGCCAAATGGCCTGGCAGTATGGCGCAGGTTCTGAAAGTCTCCCTGTGGAAGACCTTGGCCTGTTGGGACCAGAAGATGATCCCTGGGGTTTGGTAATTGTTGAAGGTGGGGCGGAGATGGACGAATATCCCAAGGCAGCTCTGCTGGCGCTGCTCGCAAGCGTACTGTATTTCGACAGCGTTGTCCGCAGGCGCGAGAGCCTGGCCGGGGCGATGTTTCCGCCCATGCAGATCTTCTTCGAAGAGGCCAATAAAGTCCTGACCGGCGTCAGCGGGGCAGCAGCGGATCAAAACGCCTCCGCCAGCCAGGCCGAGCAGGTCAGCGAAGTCTTCCAGACCTTTTGGCGGGATGGGCGCAAATACAAGATCTTCATGCACCTGATTGCCCAGACGGTCAGCGCCCTACCGCCTGGCATTCTGTCCTCGTGCAACAACGGCTTTTTCTTCCAGACCAAGCACCCCCAAGACCGGGACCTGATCATGGCCCATATTGGTCGTAGCGAGAAAGGCATCGTCAACACCGAGTACAAGCGGTACATGGCGCGTATCCCCAAGGGCCTGGCAATTGGCAAGCTGGGGTATAGCGAGGATGTGGCTGAGCTAGAACCCATGCTGGTACACCCACTGATGGTGCCAGGCAGCGAGCCGTCCGACCAGGAAATCCTGGAACGGTTGGGCGCTTATTGAAAAACTGAAGCAGGTAAATGATATGGAAAAACGACGTTCCCCATGGATTGCCATTATTTTGGCTATCGTTATTGGCTTGATGGTCATTGTCTTGCTGAACGGGTATATTCGCCCGACCTCGGTAGTGGTTGCCCGGGCGGCGATTGCTCCAGGAACACGACTGACAGCTGACCTGCTTGAGCTGCGTACGATCCCCATGCAAGCCCGACCGCGCGATGCCTTCCAGCGAATCGAAGACTTGCAGGACAAAGTTCTTGCTGTAGGTCGTGCACCTGGTGATTATATTGTGGCCTCCGCGCTAGGCGAAACTGCTCAAGCCGGTATTCCAGCAAATTTACAGGCGGATCACCTAGCGGTGGCGGTCAGGGTTGATTTGGCCAGCGGGATCGCCGGGTTGCTACGCGAAGGGCAAACCGTGACCTTGATTGGTATGCTCTCACCGGATGTACTGAAGAGCGTATCCGCGGCGCCTATTCCGATTAACGCCGGTTTCCTATTCGATCCAACCGCCGCAGTTTTGACCGGCCAACCCACACAGACGCCTACCCCGACTCCCACACCTGCCCCTCCTTTGGCTCCCCTGGCGCGCATCGCCATCAGCGGCTTGAAGGTGCTGATGGTGCCGCAGTCATTCCGATACGAAGAGCTGCCATCCGGTTCGACCGAAGAGCAGTTGTTCGCCAGCGCCCGTACGGTTTCAGCTGCCCAGGAAGGCAGTGTGGTGGTGCTGGATATTCCCGCCTCTCCAATTGAACTTGTCCCTGGATTGCTAGTCAATCCAACCACGCTGATCGTCGCTCTAAGCCAGTATGGCAGCCTGTATTTGAGCCTTGAACCAGCCAGCGGCTTTCAGGCTCCGGATATATTGACGCTTAACCTGGCAGACCTGTAT
>JBAPSY010000090.1:0-23026 GCA_049281855.1 Anaerolineales bacterium | reverse complement strand
GTATTGCAGTTCTCACCTTTTTGATTTGGTACTTCATTATTCCATTGCCGGTAAATTCTGAGGTAAGTATATTCACCCGGGCATTGATCAATATGGTGGCAGTTTTGGTTATCGCGTGTCCGTGTGCGATGGGTTTAGCAACGCCGACAGCAGTGATGGTTGGTACTGGGAAAGGCGCAGAGAATGGCATTCTCCTGCGTTCCGGAGAAGCTCTCGAACGCGCAGGCAAAATTGATATTGTGGTGCTTGATAAAACGGGAACGATCACCAAGGGTCAACCAACGGTAACTGATACCATTGTCCTTAATAATCCAGAGAATATACAGGAAAAGGAATCATATCTCCTTCAATTGGCAGCTTCTGTCGAGAAAGCCAGCGAGCATCCCCTCGGAGAAGCCATTGTAGCTGAGGCTGGTCAGCGTGGAATCGCCTTAGAATTACCCGATGAGTTTACTGCTGAATCTGGTATGGGGGTCGAAGCGGTAGTAGGGGGTAGAAGATTGTTAGTTGGTAATCCAAAGTTGATGGAAGTACATGGCGTATCTATAAAATGGGGAGAAGAAGCGTTAACGCACCTGCAGAATGAAGCGAAGACTGTTGTGCTTATCGCTGTGGATGGAACGCTTGAAGGGATGATTGGGATTGCTGATCCTGTAAAAGATAGTTCAAGAGAAGCTATTGCTGAATTATCCCGCATGAAATTGCGCATAGCCATGATTACCGGTGATAACCAGCGGACTGCGTCAAGAATAGCCAAGCAAGTTGGGATTGATACCGTTCTTGCTGAAGTCTTACCGGGAGAAAAAGCTTCTCAAGTAAAAAAATTACAAGCAGGTGGTAAAGTGGTTGCCATGGTTGGGGATGGTATCAATGATGCACCAGCCTTGGCACAGGCTGACGTTGGAATTGCCATTGGAACAGGGACAGATATCGCGATGGCGGCTGCACCCATCACCTTGATTAGTGGCGATCTACGCGGAGTGGGGAAGGCAGTTAAATTATCCCGTAAGACATTGCAAACGATTAAACAAAACCTTTTCTGGGCATTCTTTTATAATGTGATTCTAATCCCAGCAGCAGCTGCAGGCTTACTTAATCCTATGTTGGCAGCTGGGGCAATGGCTTTCAGCAGTGTTTTTGTGGTTAGTAACAGTTTACGCTTACGAAACGTGAAGGTGGAATAAATTATACAGCGAATATAAATACCAGATCATTGACATTCGTCAAAGTTGGTCCTGTCTTGATTAAGTCACCTAATGGCTCAAAATAATTATAAGAATCATTTCTATCCAAATAATCGACCGGATTAAGGTTTTTTGCTAAACCGAGTGAATAGGTTTGATTCGTGACAACCGCTCCCGCAGCATCAGTAGGACCATCGCCACCATCTGTTGCCAGACTGACTAATACTATTTGATCGGTCCCTGATAGGATCTGCACCGCTCCCAAAGCAAGTTCTTGATTGCGGCCTCCTTTTCCCGTCCCTTTAATGGTTACGGTTGTCTCTCCTCCTGCGATCAAGCACGTGGGTCGTTTGATTGATACAGGTGGAAAAAGTATTGATTTTGCACTCTCCGAGATCGTAACTCCAACCTGAGAGGCTTCTCCGTGAAGCGACGTTGTCAATAAGATTGAATTAAAACCGACAGATTTCGCAGCTTGAATCGCTGTTAAAGCTGTTTGGCTGTTGTTCCAAACCAAGACGTTCTGAACTTTATCCAAGATTGGATCGCCAGGTTTCAACGTTTCCGAAATATTTCCCCCCATTCCATTAATGATATGAGACTGAATCCCTGAAGGTATACGATCCAGAATTTGGTATTTATTTAGAATTGCCCACGCATCCTTGAAGGTTGTAGGGTCAGCAACGGTCGGACCTGAGGCAATCATATCGAGGCTATCTCCCACGACATCAGATAATATCAAAGAAACCACAGCTGCAGGGAATAATAATTTTGCGAGTCCGCCCCCTTTTAATTCATCCAGGTGTTTCCGGATGGTATTAATTTCATGGATCGTTGCACCGCTGTTTAATAATAACGCTGTGGTGATTTGAAGATCTTTCAGCGACACACCTGGTGATGGTTTCATCATCAGGGATGAACCACCTCCTGATAACAGACAGATCACAAGATCGTCAGTTTTTAAATCGCGGATCAAGGAAATCACTTGTGAAGACGTATCCACATTGCGTTGTTCAGGGATAGGGTGGCTTGCTTCAATAACAGTTAACGGTCTCTCAGGTAATGTATTATTCTGTCCAAGATATCCATCCTTAGTAATCACAATCCCTGCCGTGATGCGCTTTCCTAGGACCTCGAAAATTGCTTTTGCCATCGGAACTGCTGCTTTACCAGCTCCAATGACGAATACACGTTTATACTCATTTAAATCATAGCTCGTTTTAGCAAGAATTAGTCGATCAGCATCGCGTGAAACTTTATTCTTAATTACCTCTTTACCGTCCGCGCTATTGATCGCAGCAGCTAAGACTTCGCAGATATCATTCCCTCTTCGTGACCTGCGGAGACTATTTGTGGAAAATTGTCCAGGATGGAACATCATTTATTATCTATATTCTTACAATTCCCTGAGCGGTTTGATTAGATCTGGTGAGTCAGTCTGTGGACTATTTACCATCTTTGAGACTGGAAAAGCGATCATTTCATCAGAAGGGTATGGGATTAACAAATCATTTAATTGGGCAGGCTGGCGATCTTCAGATGCTAGCCACAAGTTGTAGGCATTCGGTGGTAGGATCACCGGCATGCGATTGTGAATAGGTTCAAGCAGAGAATTTGGCTGGGTAGTTATAATGGTGCAAGAACGAATTTCAGAACCATCAGGAGACTTCCATATCTCCCATAACCCCGCAAAAGCGAAGGGACGCTCGGATTTTATCCGTATGTAAACAGGTTGTTTACTTTTCAAGCTAGGGCTTTGTTTCCATTCATAAAACCCATCTGCTAAGATTAGACATCTCCGGCGACGATAGGCATTGCGAAAAGAGGGTTTTTCTGCCAGAGATTCTGCTCGGGCATTGATCATCCGGTCTCCAATCGCTGGGTCTTTCGACCAAGACGGGATAAGTCCCCACTTGTACATTGACACGGTGTTATCACCCGTATTTGGTATTACAGCTATAGGTTGTGATGGGGCGATATTATATCTTGGGTTTAAGTCCTCTGGAATATCAGCCCATGGAAATGCTTCCTGAAGATGATTTGGATCAATTGTTAGAGTAAACCTCCCGCACATTTAATGCCTTCCTTTCTTATTTGGCGAATGTTAATAATTTTACTATATGCATTTTAAAATAAATAGCGCAGTTCATCACTGTGCTATTTATTCTTACATAATAGGATAGAAATTATGGAGAAGGCTGGAGCTCAGCCTGGAGGGCATTTGCCTGTTCAGTCAGACTGTCCAGGGTGGTTTTCGCATCTGCACCTTGCATAATCTCGTTGAAGGCTTGAGATGCCATGTCGCGAACACCCTGATAAGAAATCAGTTGAGGCTCATACTTGCTATTTTGGAGCAGTGCAAGCCCTTCACCGTATTGAGCGTTTTGCGCAATGTAGTCAGCCAGGAATTTAATAGAGGATGTGCGGGTTGGGAAGTAACCGCTGGTCTGATCCCAACGTGCCATGACTTCTGGTTGTGTGAACCACTTGATGAAGACCCATGCCGCCAATTGTGTTTCCGGATTTGTAGCTGGGATCATGACATCGCCGCCATAAATATTGGTCCATGGTTCAGTGGTTGTGTGTGGGATTGCAGTGACGCCCCACTCATCTGGAGCACGATTATTCTCTGTAGCTGCATTTGCTGTACCTTCAGCATAATAGGGTAAACCAGAGGTTGATCCCTGGGTGAAGATGGCCTGACGGGAAGCAAAGGCAGGATCGGGATAACCCTCAGTATAGAAGTAAGCACAACCTTCATCAAACATACTTTTCAGGAAGGCTATGGAATCTAATGTTGCCTGGCTATTGAATTCATAACCGAGTCCATTTGCAGAAAGGATATCCCCGCCAAAGGCATAAGTCCAGGCTGCGACTCCTGATGCATCGGTACGCAGGATAAAACCACCTGTTCCATCACTATTGGCAGCTGCTGCGGCACATGCCATCGTCTTAAAATCTTCTGGTGTTGTTGGCGAACCACTGAATCCTAATTCCTTCAACCATGTGAGATTGAAGAAAATGACTTCCGCTGATCGATTGGGAGGGAATCCCAAGCGCATATTGTCAAATGCGGGGTGGATGCTTTGCTTTATGAAAACCGAGTTGAAATCAGCGAGTTCTTCAGCAGTCAGTCCCCAATAAGAGTCTGTCATGTATGGCGTGATGTCTGTAAGGCCGCCTGCCAATGCATAAAAGGCTTCATCATTTTGATACTCAACCACTAAAGCTGGTAATTCACCTGTTGCAATTGAGGCAATCATCTTGTCACGAATGTCGTTATAGCTACCTTGATATTGGGCATCGACTGTTATACCGCAATTATTTGAGGAATTGAACTCTGATACTAAAGCAGCCAGAGCTTCTCCCTTGGAGCCAGAATGTTGATGCCACCATGCTAGAGTTTGACCACGAGGATCGACACCAGCTAAAAGACCTTCTGGGGCAGGCGCACAGGCTTCAGGGGGTGGTATTTGGGTGGGAACTGAAGTCGGAGGTACTTCTGCTGGTATTTCAGTTAATACTTCAGTGGGTACTGCGGTCGGTTGAACTACTGGTGCAGTTGTGGGTGCTTCAGTTGCCACAGGGGTGGCTTGTGAGGCACAAGTGGATATCAACAGGTTTAATGCAGCCATACTTACAAGTAAACCTAAGGACTTTGGAAATTTCATTACTCTCTCCTCAAGAAATAATATACTTAAGGCGCTAAAAAAGGGTGAGACATTACCGACATATTTAGCGGGAGTGATACACCACTAAAATAAACTTACACAACCTGCAAATGCAATCGGAAATATACCAAATCCGGTCATTATGATGACAGAAGGAGGGATAAATAGACAGCCTGTTGCTCCTTATATGACGTCAATCCAGTGGGTTATTCGACGATCAGTTTCACTCGTGTGAATAAGAGGTGGATTTGATTCTGTCAAGTCAGCTTCATTTGCAAAAAATATTCCATTTAAATTTGTGATCAGATTATGGAACAAGCGGTTATTATATATCAACAATAAGATTAAATGAAAATTAATGGAGATATATTTATTAATTTGGACGAATATTACTACAACTTATGAAAAATATCATACCCTTGTCGCTCAATAAAGGCGTGGGTATACTATGTCAGATAAGGTCGTAATTATGCAAATCGAGAAGTTAATGGAGTCTCTACCAGATTTATACACGATTGCTGATCGTGATTTGATCTATCGTGCATATAGAATGGCAGAAAACGCGCATAAGGGTCAGGATCGTGCATCTGGAGAGCCATATGTAAATCATTGTGTTGCTGTAGCTTCAATATTAGCAGAGTTACGGGTACCGGCAGATGTTGTTGTTGCAGGTTTATTGCATGATACGGTCGAGGATACCCAGGTCACTTTGGGTGATATTAAAAACGATTTTGGCGAAGATGTTGCTAAATTAGTTGATGGCGTTACTAAATTAACACAACTACCCAGGGTATCCAGAGGAGACCAGCACCCTGAAGAAGAAATCCGCGAAGAAGAATTACGGCAGGTTGCTGATCGACGCGGAGAACCAAGCGCAGATGATACTGCTGAATTACGTACAAAAAGCAGACACTATGATTTGGTTTCTGAAACGCTGCGAAAGACCTTTCTCGCGATGGGTGAAGATGTCCGAGTAGTTCTTATCAAATTGGCGGATAGATTGCACAATATGAGGACACTCGGACACATGCCCGAACAAAAACGCCAGAGAATTGCCCAGGAAACTTTGGATATTTTTGCTCCATTAGCCAACAGGTTAGGTATATGGCAAATGAAATGGGAGCTTGAGGACTTAGGGTTCCGCTATGTGAACCCTGAAAAGTATAAGGAAATTGCTACAAATATCGCTGAGCGGCGATTAGATCGCGAACGCGATATGACTGATATCATCGATCATTTAACAGAAATGATAACTCAAGCTGGAGTAAAGGCGGAAATATCAGGCAGACCGAAACATATCTATTCGATCTATCGCAAAATGGTACGTAAAGGTGTTCAATTCGATCAAGTTCACGATATCAGAGGTGTGCGGATTATTGTTCCCGATATTCCATCAGCCTATAGCACGTTGGGTGTTATCCATACACATTGGAGACCCATTCCAGGTCAATTTGATGATTACATAGCTGTACCAAAAGATAATTTTTACCAGTCCTTACATACCGCCGTCCTCTACGATGACGGTAAGACTCTTGAAATTCAAATTCGAACACCGGAGATGCACCAAAATGCAGAGTTGGGCATTGCAGCACATTGGAGATACAAGGAAGGTGCTCCCCGCGACGAGGCATTTGAGAAAAAAATCCTTTGGTTCCGTTCATTAATGGAATGGAGACAGGATGTTGAAGATGCGGGTGAATTTGTCGATAGCCTTAAAACCGATCTCTTTCAGGATCGCGTTTATATCTTTACCCCAAAGGGAGATATTTACGACTTACCAGCTGGATCCACTCCGATCGATTTTGCCTATCATGTCCACACTGATATAGGGCATCGATGTCGTGGGGCAAAAGTTAATGGGAAACTAGTTTCATTAGATTATAGTTTACGAACTGGCGAACAAGTTGAAATATTAACCGCCAAACGTGGAGGGCCAAGTCGGGATTGGCTAAACCCCAACCTGGGATTGGTGAAAACACAGAGGGCGAGAGCGAAAATCCGTTATTGGTTCAAGAAGCAGGCCCGCGAACAAAACATTAACCAAGGCAGGGATTTATTAGAACGAGAATTACGTCGATTGGGGGTTGGGGATATCAATATTGAGCAACTTGCACGCCAATTTGATTACAAATCTGTTGAAGATTTGTATGTAGCGATTGGATGTGGGGATGTTCCTCTAATTCGAATTGCAAACCAGTTGATGCAAAATGAACAAGATGAAGAAGGACTGAAATTTGGAACACGACTTATCCCCGACACTGTTGTAGAAAGCCATGACACAATCACCGTTGTGGGATTAAAAGGTTTATTAACCATTATGGCACGCTGTTGTAATCCAGTTCCAGGAGATGATATTATCGGATATGTCACTCGGGGGCGAGGCGCAACCATTCATCGAAGTGATTGCCCCAATATCCTGCGACTTAAAGAAAAGGAAAGGCTGGTGCGCGTCGCGTGGGGCGAACCGAAGAGAACGTACCCTGTATCTGTGAGGGTAAAAGCCTATGACCGGGATGGACTTGCCCGCGATGTTTCTAATTTAGTCGCGAATGAGGGTATAAATATGGGTTTGGTCCAGGCGGGCGTGAACCATGATTCCAAGCTAAGCCTTGCTGTTCTCGATCTGATATTAGAAGTAAAGGATATCGATCAATTAACCAGGGTATTAACCCGCATCGAAGCTTTGCCTAACGTAATGGAAGCCCATCGGATTAGACCTGGATAAGATGCATCATTGGGGGAAAGCTGACCATAATCGACTCGATATCAGCAATCATACAATATATAGATGTGGTGATATAATGTCGCCTCATATTTCCAATATCGGAAAATGAATCGACATTTACCCTATACAAATACTATTCTGTTTGCACTATCTGAGGTAAAATCACTGCCGTCTAGAAAAGGGATAATTAAATTGATCATGGATAATGATATGACCGAAAGCAATAATATTATTACAGGAGGATTCCATGCCCCGTATACGATGCCATTATGTTGATTGTGTTTTCCTGGACGATGGATACTGTGGAGCAGCTGCTGTAGAGATTGATCCTGACATGGGATGTATGACTTATTCTCGTGCGAATGACGTCGAAAAAGAAGATCAATGGGATGAAGAGGAAGACGAAGTCGACGAACTGGATGAGTGGGAAGATGTAGATGCAGATGAAGAGGATGATGATCTTTATATCGATGAAGATGAGTTTTAATCCTGGCAACCGTGATCTATCTACAAAGAGCCTCCTGTTTTAGGGGGCTCTTTAATATTATGGAGAAAAATGGCACCATTCAATCACTTTGATTTTCTTGCACCATATTATGACCGGTTCCTTAAGCCTACTGATCTTGCCAGGTTCTGTGCTCTTGCCGG
Organism: Anaerolineales bacterium; assembly: GCA_049281855.1. Classification (GTDB taxonomy): domain Bacteria; phylum Chloroflexota; class Anaerolineae; order Anaerolineales; family UBA4823; genus FEB-25. The sequence continues at coordinate 14,798 of JBAPSY010000090.1, read as the reverse complement.
GTTGCCAGTCTCAGGAAGATTACTGGATGCCGGGGGAGGTACTGGAAAGAAATCTTACTCATTAATGAAAATGGTTACGGATATTGTCATTGCTGATTCTTCCATGGGAATGCTTTCTCAGGCTAGCAAGAAAGGTGGATTAAAAACAGTTTGCACAGAATCGGAACAATTACCTTTCGATGATGAATCGTTTGAGAGGGTAATTATGGTGGATGCTCTTCATCATGTCCATAATTACCGATCGACAGTCGATGAATTATGGCGTGTGGTCAAACCAGGCGGTCGCATCATCATTGAGGAACCAGATATACGGACGACGCCCATCAAAATCATAGCAATTATTGAGAAACTCGCGTTGATGCGCAGTCATTTTATATCCCCGCAAAAAATATCGGATTCATTCCCTTACGCTAATGCAAGGGTTAACATCGAAGTCGAGGAATCTACCGCCTGGATCGTTATTAAGAAACAGATTGAGTAATTACCCCCATCATTTTATTAAAGAGATATTTGTTATGAAGAATAATTAGCAAATTCTGGGCAACATCTCACCTGACATCATGTCAATCATACGAGTGGTGCCGAAGGTTGTTTTTAACATCACATGATCAGCAGGGTTTTCGGTGATGGTGCCGATAATTACTGCATCAGATCCAAGCGGATGATTTTTCATAATCGCGAGTACTTTATCAGCATTATTTTTCTCAATGATCGCAATGAGTTTTCCCTCATTGGCAACGTATAAAGGATCAAACCCTAGCATTTCACAAGCGGCTGCTACAGCAGGTTTGACCGGGATTGTATCTTCATAAATCTTCATCCCAACTTTGGATTGGACGGCAATTTCATTCAAACTTGTAGCCAAGCCTCCCCGGGTAGGATCTCTTAAGACGTGGATCTCTTTGGTTGCATCCAACATGGCTAAGACCAATCCATTCAAAGGCGCTACATCACTCGTGATTTGAGTATCAAAATTCAACTCACCCCGGGCAGCAAGTACTGCAATCCCATGATCACCAATCGTCCCGGAAACAATGATGATATCTCCTGGTTGGGCTCTGCACCCACTGATATTTACCCCGGTTGGAATGATACCAAATCCTGTCGTGTTAATGTATAACCCATCCGCTTTACCATTTTGAACTACTTTGGTATCGCCTGCAATTATTTGAACATTAGCTTCTTTAGCCGCTAAATGCATGGATTCAACAACCTTACGCAGGATGTCAACATCCAAACCCTCTTCCAAGACGAAACCTGCCGTCAAATAAAGAGGTTTGGCACCCATCATGGCAACATCATTGACAGTCCCGCAGATGGCAAGTCTACCTATATCCCCACCTGGAAAGAACAGAGGCATTACAACATGCGAATCGGTGCTGATCGCCAACTTCGTGCCTACACCATCAGCATCATTCGGGATGATCATAATGCCGGCATCGTCACCCGTCCTGAGGATGGGATTGTCGAATGGTGGTAGGAATATTTTTTTTATCAGATCATATGACATCCTGCCGCCGCTTCCGTGACCCAAGACAATCCTTTGAGTGTGGGGTAGGGGAATTGGGCAAACTAAACCTTCCAGATTGAGTAAAGGGTTTGTCATATAGACCTTCCATATCGATAATAAGCAGCACACGCACCTTCAGATGACACCATTGTGGCACCCAAAGGGTGTTCTGGTGTGCACTGAATCGAAAAAGCTGGACATTCAAATGGCTTGTTGATTCCTTGTAGGATTTGTCCGGCGATGCAAAGGGGAGATTCTATCGGATTTATCTTTTGAACCTGGAACCTTTCTGCAGCGTCAAAGTCCTTGTATTCAGGTTTTAGCTGCCATCCACTCATAGGGATATTCCCAATTCCGCGCCATTTTTGATCACAGTCTTCAAAGACCTGCTTGATTATTTTCTGAGCTGGTTGGTTGCCTTCATAGCTAACAACCCGTGTATAAGCGTTTTCAACTTCATAGGTTCTTTTTTCCAATTGCCTGACCACAGATAAGATCCCTTGAGTAATATCCAATGGCTCGAATCCGGTCACAACAATAGGCACTTTATATTTTTGAGCAATCGGACCATATTCCCAATATCCCATCACCGTGCATACATGACCAGCTGCAAGAAATCCTTGTACGCGGTTGCTAGCGGATCCTAATATGACATGCATCGCAGGGGGAACCCTTACATGAGAAATTAACAGACTAAAATTATTCAGCCCTAGTTTTTGGGCATGAACAACACTCATAGCATTGGCTGGTGCGGTCGTTTCAAATCCGATCGCAAAAAAAACCACCTGTTTATCGGGATTATCTTGGGCGATTTTGACCGCATCTAGTGACGAATAAACCACGCGGATATCAGCTCCAGAAGCCCTGACGGAAAATAAATCTCCATCAGATCCTGGCACACGAAGCATATCTCCATAGGAGGTAAAGATGACGTCAGGTTGAGCTGCGATAGCGAGAGCTTTATCGATCATCTCCAAGGAGGTAACGCAGACCGGGCATCCTGGACCATGGACGAGCTCCAGTCCTTCAGGCAATAACTGATCCAAACCATATTTCATAATGGAATGTGTCTGACCGCCACATATTTCCATGATCACCCATGGTTGGCGAACAGTTCGAGCGATTTCATCAATCACAGCCTGAACGTGATGAGCATCCCGGTATTCAGAAATATACTTCATTCTGCTGTGTCCAGTCTTGATATCTCATCCAGGAGAGCTAACGTCTCCATGGCTTCCTTTTCATCAATTAAATTTAACGCGAATCCAACATGAATAATGGTATAGTCGCCGACTTTTGCTTCGGGCACATAAGTTAAGCAAGCTTCACGGGTGACTCCACCGAAATCTATCTTCCCCATCAATAAACCATTGGCTTCATAGATATCCAGGATTTTACCTGGAACAGCTAAACACATAAAACCTCCAAATCATATAGCGTCAATTCTTCAGTCTGTGAATCGCGACGACTGCCTGACCGAGCGCCAATCCGCCATCATTCGTGGGGACCTGGCGGTGAATATGGACATTGAAATTTTCAAATCTTAGTAGATCAAATGTACGATTTAATAAGGTAAAATTTTGCCAAACCCCACCACTCAATACAACCGTACTAATACCATAATCATTCCGAATTTGGTTACACACCTTGCTAACCATTTTGGCTATACTATTATGAAAACGGCCGGATATCTTAGCTATTGCCATACCATGATTAAGATCGTTAATGACTTCTACAATCAGTGAGGATGGATCTATCTGCGAAATTTCACTTGGTCGATTTCCATCTGGTTCCAATATAAAACTATATTCCCCAATTTCATCCGGATCAGCTAAAGCTTCGAACTCAATCGCGGCTTGTGCTTCATAATTCACCTTTTGGCGGACGCCGCAAATTGAAGCGACTGCATCAAAAAAACGTCCCATACTCGAGGTCAGTGGTGTATTTATTTTTAACTTGAGCTGAGATTTTAAAATGTTGAGCTCCTCGGCACATAAAGCTGAAACTGGCTGAAGCTCCGGCTCCCAATCCAAATTACTGGCCCATAAATAAGCTAAAGCAATCCTGGCAGGTTTGCGAATAGCCGTATCGCCGCCAGGTAAGGGAATGTATTTTAGATGGCTCACCCGTTTGAAGCCACGGTAATCTGCCAGCAAGAACTCACCGCCCCAAATCGCCCCATCCTCACCATAACCTGTGCCATCAAATGCGACACCGATGACGGGCTCATCGGATGGTAAAGAATGCTCCGCCATGCAGGAGACTATATGGGCATGGTGATGCTGAATACCAAATGAACGTAAGCCTTCGCGCTCTGCCCGATCGATCGCATACCGTGTCGCTAGATAATTAGGGTGGAGGTCATAGGCGATTGCTTCAGGTTTGACACGGAACAGTGATTCGTAATGGGTGACACTATCCTCAAATGATTGATAGGTCTCATAGTTTTCCATATCACCAATATGGTGACTTAAAAACGCATAACGATTGTTCACGATGCAGAAGGTGTTTTTTAATTCTCCGCCAGTCGCGAGCACCTGGGGGGAATCGGATTTTAGATATACGGGAAAAGGTGCATACCCTCGTGATCTCCTTATCGGAAAGGAGGCGCCTCGATAAGTTCGAATAACAGAATCATCACAACGAGTGCGGATAGGTCGATCATGCATTAAAAATGCGTCTGCCAAACCTGATAAGCGGTCCTGGGCCTCATCGTTATTGATTGCAATCGGTTCTTCGCTTATGTTGCCGCTCGTCATCACCAATGGGGGAAAATAGAATCGCTTATCACTTCCAATCCATGTTTTTTTGTCGTCTGGGTGAGCAAATAATAGATAGTGTAGAGGTGTATAAGGGAGCATGACACCCAATGTGTTTTGTTTTGGGGTGACTTCGAGAGAAATAGAAGAGGATTCTTTTCGATCAACGATCACAATCGGACGTTCTCTTGATTCAAGCAACTGCCTGTCAGCTGCATCGATCGAGCAGTGTGCTTCTATTGAGGCAATATCTGCCATCATCAGTGCAAAAGGTTTATCGACCCGAAGCTTGCGTCGACGCAATTCCGCAACCGCATTGGGATTTGTAGCATCACATGCCAGATGAAATCCACCCAAGCCTTTGATAGCCACAATCTTACCTTTGAGCAGTAGCTTCTGAACTCTGAGAATCGCATCATTGCCAATAATATTTTGCTTGTTTTGTGCATTCGTCTTATAAATTGGGAAGTGTAGCCAGACATGTGGACCACAAACCGGACAAGCAATAGGCTGGGCGTGAAAGCGGCGATTGGTTGGATCCGTATATTCAGCTTTACAAGCTGGGCACATTTCGAAATCCCTCATGGTGGTGTTCGGTCGGTCATAAGGAATATCGTTAATGATGGTTAACCGTGGACCGCAATTTGTACAATTGATGAATGGATATCGGTACCGCCGGTCATCAGGATCGAACAGCTCCTTCAAACAATCTGAACAGATAGAAATGTCTGGTGAGATCGGCTGAAAGGCGTCGGAAACGGCTTTCGATTGGATGATTTCAAAATTGTCATAATGTTTGCCTGGTATCTGCTGAACATCAAAAGAATCGATCCTGGCTAATGGGGGAGCGTCTGATTTCAAGGTCTGAATAAATATGGTTATCTCCCTAGGCTCACCATTGACTTCGATATCTACACCTGCAGAGGTATTACACACCCAGCCGGTCAAACCTTTTTGAATGGCTTGATTGAAGACAAATGGGCGGAAACCCACTCCCTGAACGATACCAGTAATATGAATTCTTGTTCCGATCATTTATGGTTTTAAATATTCAACCGAAGTGACTACAATTTGGCGTTCTCTCTTATCCATTGAATCCAGCTATCTATGCCTTCTCCCGTCTTACAGGATAATGGAAAAGTGACCACACCCGGATTAAGGATTTCCACACCTTTTTGGAAGTACTCCATATTAAAAGGAACATAAGGGAGTAAATCGATCTTATTGATGACAAGCGCATCCACTCCCCGATACATTCCCGGATATTTGTAGGGTTTATCATCTCCCTCTGGGATTGAGGCGATTAGTACGCTTTTATGTGTGCCGAGTTGGAAACTTGCCGGACAAACAAGGTTGCCTACGTTTTCAACGATGAGGACTTCGAAGTCCATTAAGCTCATCTGCTTTAAAGCTGAGTTGATCATGATAGCATCCAAGTGACATTCTCCACCCGTGTTAATCTGGACGGCGAATGCTCCTGCAGCTTCGGCTCGATCTGCATCGAGATTGGTAGCAATATCTCCATCGATGACAGCCAATTTCATGGCTGGAAGCAAGCGTTTTATGGTCTGTTCGATGAGAGATGTTTTTCCCGCACCGGGAGAAGCCATCAAATTAAATGCTTTTAAACCAGCTGTATCTAATATTGCTCGATTTTCCGCTGCGATACGATCGTTGGCACTTAGTATTTTTTCTACAACAAGAATGTTTTTTGTCATTTACATCAATATAATATATGACGATTAAGTTTCGATATCAATAGCTTCCATGAAAAATTCTTCACCAGAAATAACTTTGACATGATCGCTGTTACACTCAGGGCAAGAAAATCCATCACTACCCGGATTGTACTGATGGTTGCAATCCAAACAAGCCAACGTTGCGGGTAACCTCATAAAGTGGAGAGTTGCTCCTTCTGCGATTGTTCCTTTGGAGATGATATCCCAGTAGAATTGAACTGAATCATCCACAATGCTAGCCAACTGCCCTATCACCAGATAGAGGTTGCTAATATGCTTTGCGTTCGCTTTATTTGCATGACGGAGAGAAATTTCCAAGATGCTCTCGGTTACAGTTAATTCATGCATAGCAATTCAGAATACCATAGCCAAAAAAGCATCTGTAGTGCTATTCGTCATCCACTAATCATATCATTATTCTCGAATTAAGCTAAAAAAGGCCAATAGGATGGTCTTTTTTACTTGTAGAATACGTCCTGTTCATCCTGATTTTAGGATGTGAGTGATGATTGTCGCACCACTACCGCCGATATTTTGCGTCAGGCCAATCCGGGAACCGTCAACCTGGGTTGGAGCCGCTTCGCCCCGTAATTGCTGTACTGCTTCCACAATTTGGTACATCCCGGTTGCACCGACAGGATGCCCGCGGGCTTTCAAACCACCACGAGTTGTTATCGGTATTCTCCCATTGATTGTAATATCACCTTCGAGTCCCAGCCTAGGTCCTTGGCCGCGTTCGGCAAAACCACACGCTTCTAATGAAAGCACTGACATGATTGAAAATGCATCGTGTAACTCGAAAAAGTCGATATCATCCGGTCCCACACCTGCCTGGTCGAATGCTTTACGAGCAGACTTTTCAGCAGCTGAAAGCCACAAGGGATCATTCCGACTATGAATGGCAAGCGAATCTGTGGCTGAAGCCGATCCGATAATCTTTATGATCCGCCGATCTTGATATGCAATTGTGTCAGCTGGAACCAATAATACGGCTGCAGCGCCATCACCGGTGGGGGAGGCATCCAAGAGGTTAATAGGTTCAGCTACCATTCGTGCATTGATGTAATCTTTTTCTGTGATTGCTTCATGCAAGCGTGCATATGGATTATGCATTGCATTGGCATGCGCATTGATCGAAAAAGGAGCAAAATCGGTGTGTTTCCAACCATAGGTATGTAAATAGCGCTGCATCACCAATGCATTGATCGCTACAAATGAAAGACCTTGGGCTGATTCATAATCTGCATCTGCAGCAGTTGCCAGAGCCTCGGTGGTTTCAATAGGCAAACTTTCGGTCATCTTCTCTACGCCAACCACCAGGGCACTATCCACTTCTTCAGAGCTGACAGCAATCAATCCGGCGCGAAATGCTGCAGCCCCTGAACCACAAGCAGCCTCCACCTTTTCAGCCTCCATCCCTGGTAATCCTATCCAATCAGAAATCAACCCCCCAATATTTTCCTGTTTGCTCAGCATACCTGAAAGCATATTACCAATGAATAAAGCTTCAGCGGAATCTCGTCCGGCATCGGATAAGGCACTAAAAATTGCCTCTCCAGCTAATTCTTTTAACGATTTATCCCAATGTTCATCGACCGGGGTTTGACCGATTCCTAAGATCGCAACTTCTCGCATTTGGTTATCCTCATCGAAATAGTAATGATTTTACATTATGCTGAAATGTCCTGTCAGAACCTATCAGCTTGATGGTGTGAGAATCAAATAAATGATGTTATAGTATCCATCTAACTTGCGCATAGCCACCATAGTATATGGAATATCGTATCCAATTATAAAAGCTAATTTGGTAAAATACTCAATATTGTGAAGGTTCAAAATAGTTCTCCTGATTTGATTATTGTAGGGGGAGGGTTGGCGGGATCTGAAGCTGCATGGCAAGCCGCCATTCGAGGAATTAAAGTTCATCTATACGAGATGCGTCCCATTGTAAAGACGGGTGCACACCAAAGCAGTTATCTTGCCGAACTGGTATGTTCGAATTCGCTTGGATCCAATTTACCGGACAGAGCTGCAGGGGTATTGAAAGATGAACTAAGGTGTTTAGATTCACTCTTGATTAAGTGTGCTGATGAGACCGCTGTACCCGCAGGTGGGGCATTAGCTGTTGACCGTGAATTATTTGCTCAAAAAGTAACCTCTCAGATTGAAAACCATCCTAATATTGTGATCATACGTCAAGAAATCACAGAAATCCCTAATAGTACATCCATCATCGCTTCTGGACCGCTAACGTCACATAAACTATCAAGCGCAATCCAGAATCTAACTGGATACAACCATATATTTTTTTATGACGCCCTGGCACCGATTGTGAACAAAGATTCGATTAACATGGATATTGCATATCAGGCATCGCGGTATGGTAAAAACAACCAAGAGGCTGGTGGAGATTACCTGAATTGCCCCATGAATAAAGATGGATACTATCAATTCGTGGATGAATTAACCCGAGCTGAGCGGATAAGCTTATTGCCAATTGAAGATAACTTAATATCTGGAGTACGGGCTGGCGCAGATAAATATTTTGAAGGTTGCCTGCCAATTGAGGTCATTGCCATGCGCGGGAAAGATGCGCTTGCTTATGGACCATTGCGTCCCGTAGGTTTGACCGATCCACGAACAGGTTCGCACTCATTCGCGGTTGTCCAATTACGGCAAGACAATCTGGCGAAGACCCTCTACAATCTAGTAGGATTTCAGACAAATTTAAAATATTCTGAGCAGGAACGAGTATTCCGGACGATCCCCGGACTGGAGCATGTCGAGTTTGCGCGATATGGTCAAATGCATCGCAATACGTTCATTTATTCTCCAGTTTTGCTGTATCCGACGTTGCAGTTCAAGCATAGAGGGGATCTTTTTTTTGCAGGTCAGGTAACCGGCATAGAGGGATATGTAGGTAATATTGCTTCTGGGTTATTAGCGGGATGGAATGCGGCAAATTTCCTGTTGGGGAAGCCATTGATTGAAATGCCCCAAAGCACAATTATCGGTTCTTTATGTAACTATATCACCCATGCCGATGCGAATGATTTCCAACCGATGAAGGCAAATTTCGGTATACTCCCAGAACTGGAGGTCAAAGTAAAAGGAAAAAGGCTGCGTGCAGTAGAATTTGCTGCCAGGTCAAAATCTGAACTAAAGATATTTCTGAAGGAGCATTTGGAAACGAATAATTTAGTGTATTGCGCATAGTCATTATGTCAAAACGATTTATGATTTGGTTGACGATAATAATTAGTGGGACGGTCTTAATATTATTAGTATTCTTTTTCTTATCGAAAGAACAAGCATTAGCTGAATTTAATGGTCAGCGAGCATATCGCGATGTCAAGTACCAGGTGGGGTTAGGACCACGTACTATGGGGAGTGTTGCTCATGAACAAGCCACCAGTTGGATTATTTCTGAGTTACAAAAACAGAATTGGCAGGTAAATTCTCAAGAAACTGTTATTTCTGGTCAGACCGTAAAAAATATTATTGCTCAGCGAGGTGTGGGAACACCATGGGTCATCATTGCCAGCCATTACGATTCACGCTCAGTGACGGATAAGGATCCGAATCCTGAGAATCGTAAACAACCCGTGATGGGTGCCAATGATGGTGCCTCGACTGTAGCTATCTTATTGGAGTTTGCTCGAATATTACCTGTCAAGATAAACAAGCAAATTTGGTTGGTATTCTTCGATGGCGAGGATAACGGCACGAGCTCAGGTTCAGGTTGGGATCTTGGTTCGCAGTATTTTGTATCAGAATTGAGTGGAAAGCCGGATCGTGTTGTAGTCCTTGACATGCTGGGTGATAAAGATTTAAATATCTATATGGAGCGGAATTCCGACCCAGAATTAAACACAGAAATATGGGACGTGGCGAATGAATTGGGTAATGCTCAATTCATACCAAGATATAAGTATGATTTGATCGACGACCATATTCCATTTATCCAAGCTGGATTAAGGGCTGTGGATGTGATCGATTTTGATTACCCTTACTGGCATACCACATCTGACACGCTAGATAAAGTATCCGCTGATAGTCTGAAGGTTGTCGGTGAAACAATCTTAAAATGGCTCGAAGAGTATCCGAAATCCAGCACGCTTCCAAAATGATCAAATTTACGACCTGACGATATTTATCTTCGGTAATGAAATATAAGTAACATCAATTCACAAATTATTCAAAGGATGTTATAAGTGCTATAAATGGTGAAAAAAATACCCAAATTAACTTTACGACCTCGTGAAAGAGCTTTCCTTGTTGGAGTAGAGCTAAGGGGCGAAGAGCACCTATTGACGCTGCAAGATTCATTAACTGAACTTGCCCTGTTGGCTGAGACAGCCGGCTTACAGGTTGTAGGACAATCGACCCAGCATATGGGAAAACCAAATGTTAAAACCTACATTGGTTCTGGTAAGGTGGGCGAAATCCGAATGCTGGCAGATGAAGTTAGAGCAGATGTCATTTTGTTTGATAATGAGCTATCTCCAAGGCATCTAAGAGAGCTTGAAATAATCTTTGGGGACAATATCCGTATCATTGACCGGACCGCTTTAATCCTGGATATATTTGCCCAACATGCAAACACAAATGAAGGCTCATTGCAAGTTGAATTAGCTCAATACGAATATCGATTGCCCAGACTGACACGTGCCTGGACACATCTTGCGCGGCAAGCTGGTGGAGGTGGAGGAAGATCTGGCAAAGTAGGTGGGGTTGGTCTTAGGGGACCTGGTGAAACCCAACTCGAGGTGGATCGAAGGGAAATTAGAACGCGAATCAAGCACCTGAAAGAACAGCTCGAGAAGGTCCGTACCCACCGGCAGCAATACCGCAGCCGTCGAAAAAAAGCACTTACACCGGTGGTAGCCTTAGTTGGATATACCAACGCCGGGAAATCAACCCTGCTAAACCGTTTATCCAAATCAGATGTATACGTGGCTGACAAGCTATTTGCTACCTTGGACCCGACGACAAGACGAGTAAATATGGCTGATGGGCATATTGCATTATTCACCGATACCGTTGGGTTTATTCAAAAGCTACCCACCACCCTGGTAGCAGCTTTTAGAGCTACTTTGGAGGAGATAGCTGAAGCTGATTTACTAATTCATGTGATTGATGTCACCCATAAACAAGCCCACGAACAAGCCCGGGCTGTGTATCAAACCCTGTCGGATATTGAAGCGGATCACATTCCCATACTAACTGCTCTAAATAAGATTGATATTTTGACTGATCCGGACCATGCCAGAGAAGTGTTATCTAATTTTCCTAGTGCCGTGGCAATCTCTGCATTGACCGGGGAAGGTATACAAGACCTGCTTGAGAAAGCGCATACATATTTGTTTGAAGACTACCTACCTATACACATATTTCTACCTTATCAGGATGGAGGCTTAATTACCCTATTTCACGAGCAAGGCCAGGTTGAGCGATTGGAACAAATATCTGGTGGTATAGAAATCCAAGGACGAATCCCTGGAAGGTTACTCTCATATTTCCACCCATTTCAAAAAGAGGATGAATAAATCCTCACTTGCTAATCCAACCAAGCAGGTGAGGATTTACTGTGATTTACTAGTTTTCCCTAAATCTTTGGCCCAGAGTTAACCACTTCAATAGGACAGCTATCGGCAAATTTTTTGAAGTTATCGATAAAACGGGCTGCCAGACTCCGGTACCTTTTCATATATGCATCTTCACTTGACCACGCTGTGGATGGATAAAGGACATTGTCAGGAATTCCGGGACAGTGCTTTGGCACCTGAAAGCCAAATATCGGATCAGTGTAATACTCTACATCCTTTAACTCACCATTCAAGGCTGAATTTAACAAATCACGCGTATAACGAATACTGATCCTTTTTCCAACTCCGTATGGTCCACCTACCCAGCCCGTGTTGACCAGCCAACAATCAACGCCATAACGGAGTATTTTCCGTTTTAGTACATCAGCATAAAACGAAGGTGGAAGGACCATAAATGGTGCGCCGAAGCAGGCACTAAAAGTTATCTCTGGTTCTTCACCAAGTCCAATCTCTGTTCCCCCGACCTTAGCCGTATATCCTGAGATGAAGTGGTATAAAGCCTGATCTGGGGTTAATCTGGCAATAGGAGGCATCACACCAGAAGCATCACAGGTTAAAAAGATGATATTTTTAGGGTGCCCACCCATTTTTTCCGGAATCGCGTTGGCTATATAATCAAGCGGGTAGGAGGCGCGGGTGTTTTCCGTAAGCGTGTCATCATCCAGATCAACCATTCGGGTAACAGGATCATAGACCACATTTTCCAGGATGGATCCAAAGCGTTTGGTACATGCATATATTTCAGGTTCAGCAGATGGAGAAAGACCGATGACTTTGGCATAACAACCATCTTCAAAGTTGAAGACGCCTTCATCACTCCAGCCATGTTCATCATCACCAATCAAACCACGATTCGGATCTGCAGATAAGGTCGTTTTGCCTGTACCTGAAAGGCCGAAAAACAGGGCTGTATCGCCATTTTTCCCGATATTCGCTGAGCAGTGCATCGTCATAATCCCTTGCATGGGTAATAGATAATTCAATAACGTGAACACCGATTTCTTTATCTCACCACCATACCCAGTATTGCCGATAATACATATTCTTTGATCGAAATTGATCACGATAAAGGTACTTGACGGGGTGCCATCAATTTGTGGGAAAGCCTTGAAAGAGGGGACGCAAATGACCGTGAACTCAGGGACATGCCTTCGATATTCCTCATTCGTCTTTGGCTTTATGAACATGTTCCGGGCAAATAATGAGTGCCATGCTAATTCAGTAATAATCCGTACAGGCAATCGATAATTTTGGTCCGCTCCTCCGTAACAATCCTGGATGAATAAATCCCGACCTTGGAGAAATCCTTGGAGGCGACAATAAAGCTCGTCGAATTTTTGAGTGGAATATGGACGGTTATATTCACCCCACCAAACATTTTTCTCGGTTGTTGATTCGCGAACGATAAATTTATCGTTTGCAGCACGGGCAGTATGCTTCCCAGTATTAACAATAATTGGACCTAATTGAGATATTTGGGCTTCCCCCCGGAAAATAATCTCCTCATAAAGTGCTTCTGTGGTTAAATTCCAATATACTTTGCGTAAATTAATCAACCCGATGTTATCCACACCAAAATCACATTTCGTGGCATCTGCCTGAGCCTCTGCAGGCGTTTTAATGTTTAAGATGTTGTTCATAACCAATCCCTGACCAATTTTCTATCGCCGATGAAGATTTCGTTGGGTGAGGTGGGATCTAAAACCCATTTAATGCGTTCAATTCCTTCTTTAATATCCTTTACTGAGCCGGCATAGCTTAGTCTCAGGTGTCCTTCCATTCCGAATTCTTTACCTGGGACCGTGACCACGAGTGCTTTTTTTAAGATCAATTTGGATAGCTCGACCGAATCATGTGCCAGGCTGGATGGTAAATAGGCTCTAAAATCGGGGAGTGCATAAAAAGTCCCTTTTGGTGGGATCAACCTGATCCCTTTAAAGGACTTTAATTCTTGAACCACAACTTGTTTATTATTTTGAAAGGTTAATCTAAGATTTTCTACAACACTTTGCATCCCATTTAATGCTCCTTCAGCTGCTGCCTGAAGTAACGCTGAGGTACATGAGGTTGTTTGTCCTTGAACATTGGTCATCACCTCAACCAGTTTTCTATTGGTTATCGCCCAACCAATCCGAAAACCCGTCATGCCATAAAGCTTGGCGACGCCATTGACGACAATGAGCATCGTGTTTTCAATATCGGCTTTGGAATATTTATAAGCCGGCTCCCAGACTGATCCGTCGAATACAAGCTTGTGATAGATATCATCCATGATGAGGAAGATCTTTTTACGCTCACAGTATTCAACCACCTGGGCAATGAATTCTGGTGAAAAAACCTCACCTGATGGATTGTTGGGGCTGTTCACGATAATGGCTTTGGTATAAGAGCTGACAGCCCTTTCAATATCTTCCATGCGCGGGTGAAATGTTCCATCTTCAGGGGTTACGATGACTGGGATACCATAGACCATTTTCACCATCTCTGGGTAGCTGACCCAATGAGGTGCCAGGATGATGACTTCATCTTGTGGATTGATGATACTGTAGAGGATGTTAAAGAGAGACTGTTTTGCGCCGGCAGAAATGATTACATTCTCGGGCGCAACAATCTTGTTATAGTTTTCTTCGGTATAGCGGATAACGGCTTTTTTAAGGGAAGGGGTACCGTCTGGAGGAGTATATTTTATATCTCCTCCACTTAACTTCGTTGCTGAACTTAAGATCGCTGTAATTGGGGTTTTGTTCTTGGGTTCACCAATGCTCATATTAATCACAGGTTCACCCCGTTCGCGTAGAATCCGAGCTTCCTCATTCAGAGCAAAGGTTGGGGACTCAGCAATAGCTCTAGCCAATCTGCTGATATTCATAGATTGATTTATCTCCTAAGAATTTTGTAATCGTATTAATCACAATGGGCAATTATGCATTATATAAATGCATTTTAAAAAGTTTATCCTTAATGAAGTGTTGCGTCAATGTGATTTTTGTCGGCTGTTTATAAATTAAATAAATAATGAAAGCAAAATAATGTGTTCTGGTACTTATGAGCAGATGTATTTTAAACCACTTCCCGTATTAAATAAAATGATGTATTCGTCTGGGTGTATTGATCCTTGGTTGATTAATTTTGCCAGTGCTGCTAAGGTGGCAGCTCCTTCGGGGCATGAAAATATCCCCTC
>JBAPSY010000089.1:0-10248 GCA_049281855.1 Anaerolineales bacterium | reverse complement strand
CCGATAACACTGTCGCCGTGGACCCTTGTTCTCGCACCGCTCCCAGACCTCACAGGTCTTGGAGACCTGTGAGGTCACCCGCCTGCGTGGGTTGGATGGAATCCTGGAACGATCTAACATCACGCTGCACTCCTCAAAAATCCAGGGTTGCCAGCCTCTCCGAAAGATTCGATTGGCAACCCTGTGTTGCAGATATGGTGATGACGATGATTTTTTATAGGTGGTTGAGAATGCGGACGCTTTCCAGGTTACTTTGACCCCATTCTCTTGTATAGGTCGATGATCGAATTGTAACCATGCTTCCACTCGACCAGCGCTTTTACCTCCCAGTCAAAGAACGGATACAGAGGATACGAAAGCATCTCATCGAAAAGCTCCTCTGGGGAGTTTACATTGGCGATGACAAAACCACCCCTTTCGGCGAAAATGTAATGGAAATCGAGCTTTCCATTCTTAAGTCTCTCATCCATCCAGGCTATAGCAGCTTTATAAATATTTACTGCTAGTTCCGGTGGGATTGGGGTCAGATTTGGGTTGCCAATTACCAGGTACTTCATCGTGTACTTCCTCCTTTTCTTGTCTTGAATTTGCCTGTCACCACCATATCCTCCCTGCTCATCTTTTGGGCGCCTCACCGGCATTTATCGACCTCTTTGCAGTTGCCTGAAAGAGGGCGTCATCCAAATAAAACAAAATAGCCGCTTGCTTGATGCCAGCGGCTTTTAAGATCTCCAATGGAATACCGGGACATCCGAAGAGCCCGACTTCCGCCCACGATGCTTATCTCAGGGAGATGATCTGTAAACATTATAGAATAAGAAATTGAGAAAGTCAACTATGTGAAAGATTATTTTGTAGCCGGGATCGTTGATCCCGGTTTTATTGTCATTGCGGAATCCCCCCTGTTCTTGGGGGGAACGAGCGATTTTTGCGAGTGTGGCAATCTCCAATTTACATCCTATCTTCGAAGGTCACTTGGTCGATACTGACCTTAAGCGGAATCTTGTTCTTTTCCCTCCACCGGTGGTTGAAACCACCGGCTACGAAGAGCACCAAACCCGCCAAAGGCGGGTTCCCCTCGTAGGGGTGAGTCTAAGACTCGCCCTTTGTAGTTTAGGAATCTAATCAGATTAAGCAGGATGAGGTTGAGGGAGGGGGTGAGAGCCTGCAGTGTCATCGTGCTTTCACTGGGAGTGTGAGGGGGAGAGGGGTTGACCAAATTTGCACACCTGCCACCTCGCCATCAAAATGCTTTCATTCCGTTTCGTTTGTTTGAGGGTCTAATCCCTTACTTATCTACCCAAATATGCCTTCTACCCATCCAGGTTGGCTTCGTGATCTCCGCAGCTGCGTCCTCGGTCGCCGACATAATTCCATTACATAGAAAATTAATTGAATGTAATTGAATTATTTACAATTCAATTCCTTCATGTTTACGTTGAGTAGAGAATTTCTTGAATCTGTAATTTGTTTAAAAATATAAATCTGTTTTTATCTGCGTGTATCTGCGTTTATTTGCCTGCCCCCCACTGCACTTGGAGGGGGTGTTTAAATCTTCTTTTCCTCCTCAATTTGCGAAGGGCGCGTTTTGCCCGCAGTCGCGAGTGTTTTCTACGACCGAACTCCAACCCTCCCAACCCGCCCTGCGGGTTTCCTACCATTAGCCGGTGGATTCCATCCACCGGCGTGAATGCCATGGTGAATCGTTATCCGGTCGCTACTATATATCTACCCGATTCCACAATCTAAATCTGTTCTTATCTGCGTGTATCTGCGTTCATCTGCCTGCCCTCCACTACACTTGGAGGGGGTGGTAAAATCTTCTTGCTTTGCGTATATCTGCGTTGATTCCGATCTTTGGATATCCGCTGTTTTTGCGGATGCTGCGGTTAAATCTTCTTTTCCTCCTCTAATTGCGAAAGGCGCGTTTTGCCCGAAGCAATGAGGGTGATTTTTCCCGAAATATCGCGAGTAATTTATACGAGCGATGCAAGAGCGTTTTTTGTGAGCGTTGTCATTTCCCCAAAAACAGGATATACTCCTCGTACTTTTAGAGGACCCTACCATTACCGGTGCAGACACCCCAGGAGCAGATATACATGTCCAACCACCCCTTCATCTCCAAGCGAGCGCCCATCTATAAAGACGTCCCGGACGAAAACTGGAACAACTGGCGCTGGCAGCTTAGCAACCGCCTCAACACCGTTGAAGAGATCAGCAAGGTGCTCACCCTCACCGAAGATGAGAAGAATGCCCTCTCCGCTCCCCACCTCTTCCGCGTCGATATCACCCCCTATTTCATCTCGCTGATCGATCCCGACGACCCCGAAGACCCCGTTCGCAAGCAGGTCGTCCCCAATGACTGCGAGATGGTGTCCTTCACCGCCGAAATGGCCGATTCACTGTCAGAGGACGCCCATTCGCCCGTCCCCGGGTTGGTCCACCGCTACCCCGATCGAGTTTTAATGCTGGTCACTACCCAGTGCGCTTCCTACTGCCGCTACTGCACGCGCTCGCGCATCGTGGGTGACCCAGCCGCCACCTTCTCGCGCCTCGAGTTCGAGCTTCAGCTCGAGTACCTGCGCCACACCCCCCAGGTGCGCGATGTGCTCCTCTCGGGTGGCGACCCGCTCGTGCTGGCACCGAAGATCCTGGAGGAAATTCTCACCCGTCTGCGCGAGATCCCCCACATCGAGATCGTGCGCATTGGTTCGCGCGTGCCGGTCTTCCTGCCCATGCGCGTCACCGATGAGCTGTGCGATATGTTGCAGAAATTCCACCCGCTGTGGCTCAACATCCACGTCAACCATTCCAATGAGATTTCCTCCGAGCTGGCCCAGGCTACCGATAAGCTCACCCGTGCCGGCATCCCGCTCGGCAACCAATCCGTGCTGCTGGCGGGTGTCAACGATAACGTCCACGTCATGCGCCAACTGGTGCAAGACCTGGTACGCATCCGCGTGCGCCCCTACTACATTTACCAGTGTGACCTGGTGCATGGTGCTGGTCACTTCCGCACCCCCGTTGCCAAGGGCATCGAGATCATGGAGGGTCTGCGCGGCCACACCTCCGGTTTTGCCGTTCCCACCTACATGATCGATGCACCCGGCGGGGGCGGCAAGATCCCCGTCATGCCCAATTATCTGATCAGCATGTCTGACCATAAGATCATCCTGCGCAACTTCGAGGGCTTCATTACCACCTACGAGGAGCCCACCGATTACCTGCCCGAGAAGTCGGCCAAGTTCCATGGCGAGAAGCGCCCCGAGCCCGGTCAGGAGGGTATCACCGCCCTGCTGGACGGCGAGCAGATGACTATCAAACCCGAGGGTTTCGACAAGCTCCGCGCCCGCGGTGGCCTCCAGCACCGCCTGAGGGACCCCAATACCAATAAATGGAAACCCCTGGGCATTGGTTCGGGTGAACAGCCTCAGCAGCCCGAAAAACCGGATGAACCAGAAATTTTAAATAAATAGGGAAAAAGGAACCACGGCAGTCCGGTCGTTCGTGGTTCTTGTTTTTTCACTTTTACTACCCACTAAACCTCCCGACGTTTTGCCAACCCGGCTACCCCGGGCAGGTTCGAAAGGATAGGCATATGCAAATCGAAGTACTCTACCGTCCGTCGTATTCCCTGGCAGTGATCAAGCTCACCGCGAGTGAGGAGATCCGCATCGAAGCCGGGGCCATGGTCAGCATGTCGCAGGGGGTGATCATCGAGACCAAGGCCGCCGGAGGCTTCTTCAAGTCACTCGGCCGTTCGATGCTGGGTGGCGAGAGCTTCTTCCAGAACTTCTTCAAAGCGCCCCCCGAGGGGGGTGAGATCACCATCGCCCCCGAGCTGCCGGGCGATGTGTTCACTTACGATATGAGCGGTGAAAAGCTAATGATCCAGTCGGGCTCCTTCATGGCGTGTGAGACCACCATCGAGCTGAATACCAAGGTCAGCATCAAAGCCTTCGTGGCCGCGGAGGGCTTCTCCATGCTTGAGGCTGAGGGCACAGGCTTACTGCTGCTCTCCTCCTACGGCGCGATTCACGAGAAGGTGCTGGCGGCGGGTGAAAAGTATATCGTCGATACCACCCACCTGGTGGCATTCCCCGCCAGCATGCCCGTCGAGCGCAAGACCGTGGGCGGCTTGAAGTCCACATTGCTCAGCGGCGAGGGCCTGGTGGTGGAGCTTACGGGTCCCGGGCGTGTGCTTATGCAGACGCGCAGCCCGCACGCATTCATCAGCTGGCTCATCCCCAATCTGCCCTTCAAGCGCCAGGGGAGTGACTGATGCGGAATAAGCCGGTATGAGCCGGCTGAGCCGACATGAGCCGGCTCATGCTAGCTGAGCCGGTTGCACAAGCTCATGCGCGCTGAGCAGGCTGAGTCGACATGAGCCGACTCACTCTTGACAGCCTTTCAAAAGTAGTTATAATTACTACCAACTTTATCAACTATATCCTTTAACTGGAGAACAGCTCTTGTTCAATTGCTTATGTCTGAGGCGGGGTTCATAACCGCCTCTCCGTCGAAATAAGTCACCATAGCGCGACCAACACTCTGACGAAAAGGTGGTAGCACCCCGCATGCGATATCCATTTCGCGTGGCTGGATCGGCCACCTTTTTTTGTTTGTATGTTGGTCGTATTTTATGGGTAGAAAGGGTAAATATCGAATATGAAAATTGCAAATGACGTCACCCAGTTGGTCGGCAACACACCCCTGGTGCGCCTGCACCGCCTGACGAATGGCTCGAAGGCAGAGGTGGTGGTGAAACTGGAGTCGTTCAACCCGGCGCACAGCGTAAAGGACCGCATTGGGGTATCCATGATCGATGCAGCCGAAAAGGCCGGGATGATCAAGCCCGACACGGTCATCCTCGAGCCGACCAGCGGCAACACAGGCATCGCACTGGCGATGGTATGCGCCGCCCGAGGCTACAAGTGCATCCTGACCATGCCCGAGACCTTCAGCAAGGAGCGCCGGATGCTGCTGCGAGCTTATGGGGCTGAGCTGGTGCTCACCGCAGGCAATGATGGCATGGCGGGTGCCATCCGCAAGGCGGAGGAAATGGCGGAAGCTGACCAGCGCTATTTCATCCCGCAGCAGTTCAAGAACCCAGCCAACCCTGAAATCCATCGGCGCACCACCGCGGAAGAGATCTGGCAAGATACCGACGGCAAGGTAGACATCCTGGTGGGGGGAGTGGGCACGGGGGGCACCATCACGGGCGTGGGAGAGGTACTCAAAGCGCGCAAGCCCGATTTCAAGGTGGTGGCGGTCGAGCCGGAAGGCTCGCCGGTGCTCTCGGGCGGGCAAAAAGGCTCGCACATGTTGCAAGGCATAGGGGCGGGCTTCATCCCGGAGATCTTGAACACCCGCATCTATGATGAGGTTGTGCTGGTGAAGAACGATGAGGCGCTGGATATTGCCCGCCGGATGGGCAAGGAAGAGGGCGTTCTGGTGGGGATCTCCTCAGGGGCAGCGATTTGGGCTGCACTGCAGGTGGCGAAGCGGGATGAGAATGCCGGCAAGCTGCTCGTGGTTATCGCCCCCGATTACGGCGAGCGTTACCTGAGCACGGCATTATTTGCCGATCTGGCAGTCTAGACCAGGTACGGTTATCTTGTACGACCATCATCTGATTGCGAATGACAACTCGCTTAACGGTTGAATAATCGAGAGGTATTATGGAAATCAACACTTATAACACATCGAACACCCGTACGGTCAAACATGAAGGCTTATTTGCGACCATGCGCCGTGACGTCCACTCTGCACTGGAACGGGACCCTGCCGCACAGTCAACGCTCGAGATCGTGCTTGGTTACCCGGGATTACACGCCCTGTGGGGATATCGCATCGCCCACTGGTTATGGGGGCATGATCACAAACTGGCAGGGAGGCTGCTCTCGCAGCTGGTGCGAGCCCTGACCGGTATTGAGATCCACCCCGGGGCTACAATTGGTCAGGGATTATTCATCGACCATGGCATGGGCGCGGTGATTGGCGAGACGGCGGAGATTGGGGAGCAGGTAACCCTGTATCATGGGGTGACCCTGGGCGGCACCAGCCTTGAGAAGGGCAAGCGCCACCCCACCCTGGGTGACAGGGTGGTTGTAGGGGCGGGTGCGAAGATCCTGGGAGCCATCACCATCGGGGATGACACACGGATTGGTGCCAACGCGGTGGTAGTGAAGTCGGTACCGGCCAACTCAGTGGTAGTGGGTGTGCCAGGGCAGAACATCGCCCGCAGCAGGCCTCACCATGCCAGCGATGCTCCCGACCTGAACCACACCTCCCTGCCCGACCTGGTGGGCGTCTCTCTGGTGGATTTGATGAAGCGCGTAGAAGCGCTCGAGGAGCAAGTGGATGGGCGTGAAGCTGACAAGCCCCACGTCCATGCGCCTGAGCATGGTAGCTGGAAAGGGGAGGATTTTTCGATCTAAGGGTTGCCTTGGGGAAGTGATTTTCCGCCAATTTATAGCTATATTGCTGTGTAGGGGTACGATCATCCTTACGGACGTTTAATATCGTGCTCCTACTGTTGAAATCCACCGGGTTCGAAAAATAGATTATACTCATCGAATGTTACCCAATTTATCACATGAAGAAATCCTGCGCTACTCGCGCCACCTGCTCATCCCAGAGGTTGGCATGGGCGGGCAGCGCAAACTCAAGGCAGCCTCCGTACTGATCATCGGCACCGGAGGGCTGGGATCACCCGTCGCCCTGTATCTGGCAGCAGCTGGCATCGGGCGCATTGGGCTGGTGGATTACGATGTGGTCGAGCGCACCAACCTGCAGCGCCAGGTCATCCACGGCACTTCCACGGTTGGCAGGCTCAAGGTCGAATCTGCCCGCGAGCGCATGCTCGACCTGAACCCCGACATTCAGGTGGATATCTATAACGAGCAATTTACCTCCGAGAATGCCATGGGGATTGCTGAGCCCTATGACGTGATCGTCGACGGAAGCGATAACTTCCCCACGCGCTACCTGACTAATGACCTGTGCGTGCTGACCGGCAAGCCCAACGTGTACGGGTCGGTTTACCGCTTCGAGGGGCAGGTGAGTGTGTTCGACGCCCGTCGAGGGCCGTGCTACCGCTGCCTGTTTCCCGACCCGCCCCCTCCGGGTCTCGTGCCTTCCTGTGCGGAAAGTGGTGTGCTGGGCATCCTGCCGGGCACGATCGGCACGTTGCAAGCAACCGAAGCCCTAAAGCTGATCCTGAGCACGGGTGAGCCATTAATTGGCAGGCTGCTGCTCTATAACGCTCAAGACATGAGCTTCGAGTTCGTCAAGCTGCGCAAGAATCCGGGCTGCAAGGTGTGTGGTGAGAACCCGACTGTGACGGAGCTGATCGACTATGAGGCCTTTTGCGGCGTCCCAGGGCGTGAGGTGGAAACCGGGTCAGCGGGTGAGGCATGGGATATCACACCCATGGAGCTTGAATCACAGCTGAAATCAGGCGCGTCTTTGTACCTAGTGGACGTGCGCGAGCCCCACGAGTTGGAGATCTCACACATCGATGGCACGCGCAGCATCCCCCTTGGACAATTGGCGATGCGGAGCTCTGAGCTGAATCCGCAGGATGAGATCGTGCTGATCTGCAAAGCAGGGGTACGCTCGACGCGAGCCTTGCACATCCTGCTTGGAGCGGGTTTCCGCAAGCTGCGGAACCTCAAAGGCGGGCTCAACGCCTGGGCAAGAGAAGTCGACCCGAGCCAGCCGATCTATTAATGATCACCAATCCTCCCCAACCGCTCACCATGCTGGTTTGCCTGGCGCACCCCGACGATGAGACCTTCGGCATGGGCGGCACGCTAGCCCTCTACGCCCGGCGTGGGGTGCAAGTGCAGCTGGTGTGCGCGACTCGTGGTGATGTGGGCGAGATGGATCCCGAATTGCTGAAAGGTTACAGCTCCATCGCTGAACGGCGCGAGTCGGAGCTGCGCTGTGCAGCTGGAATCCTTGGTTTGACGGGAGTGTATTTTTTGGGCTACCGCGATTCGGGCATGCCTGGCACTCCTGATAATCAACATCCTAATGCCCTGGCGGCTCAACCGGTGGATGAGGTGGCGGCTAAGGTGGTGCATTACATCCGATCGATGCGGCCGCAGGTAATGGTCACCCATGACCCCATCGGCGGGTACAAGCACCCCGACCACATCGCCATGCACCGAGCCAGCATGCGTGCCTTCGAGCTGGCAGCTGACCCAAACTATT
Organism: Anaerolineales bacterium; assembly: GCA_049281855.1. Taxonomy (GTDB): domain Bacteria; phylum Chloroflexota; class Anaerolineae; order Anaerolineales; family UBA4823; genus FEB-25. The sequence continues at coordinate 2,028 of JBAPSY010000089.1, read as the reverse complement.
CCTCCGATCTTCCGCCCTTCAAGCCCCAGAAGCTGTATTACCAGACGATGCCGAAGGACTTGCTGTGCTGGGCGGTAAGGCTGGCTCCACTGCTACGTATGGACCCGCATCACTTCGGCAACAATCGGGACATCGACCTTGCCAGCCTGGTAGAAGAAGGAGACTTCCCCACCCACGCACGCATCAATTGCCGAAGCGTGAGTGGAATAAGGGATGAGGCTACTGCCTGCCATGCCAGCCAGCTGGGTGGAGCGATTGGTCGGAAAGGACCGATGACGTTTTTGCGGCGCTACTTTGGGATGACGGAAACCTTCATGCGTGCAGTCCCTGAACCAGAGAGGGGGCTGCGGGAGAGGGATTTGTTCGAAGGGGTCAGTGGGTCGGGTGATCCCACTACCTAAATGACGGGGTTGGACGCTCGACCTATAGGGAAAAAGTCGACTCAACTTATGGGTGGATCACACGTAAACCAAGAGGGTTGCACAAGGTCCGCTCCTACTCGCCCTTAACCATCGCCTTTTCTAGTGCCTCGCGAACTGAGCGAGCTTCAATCACCTCGATACCCTTCGGCCAGGGCTCCCCGTGGCGCAGGCGTTTGGGCACAATGGCAGTTCGAAAACCAAGCTTGGCAGCTTCATGCAGCCGGGCGGGCATCTGCCCGACCATACGCAGCTCGCCCGAGAGACCGACCTCACCGATCAGAACTGTATCGGCTTTCACCGGCAGGTCGCGCATCGAGGAAGCGATGGCAGCCGCCACTGCCAGATCAGCAGCTGGTTCCTCCACCTGGATACCCCCAACCACATTGACGAAAACATCCTGGTCACCCAGGCGTATACCCAGGCGACGTGACAGCACAGCCGTCACCAGTAGCAGGCGGTTGAAGTCGACCCCGTTGGGGGTACGGCGCGGGTTGCCAAAAGAAGTGGGACTCGAGAGACCCTGTACTTCCACCAAGATCGGGCGCGTGCCTTCCATCGTCACTGCTATGGCACTACCAGGTGCGTTCACCATGCGCTCCGCCAGAAATGCCTCGGAGGGATTGGTGACCTCTACCATACCGCGCTCACACATCTCAAACACACCCACTTCTGAAGTAGCGCCGAAGCGGTTCTTGACTGAGCGGAGAAGCCGGTAGGATTGAAAGCGGTCGCCTTCCAGATAAAGCACCGTATCAACGATGTGCTCGAGCACGCGGGGACCAGCAATTGCACCTTCTTTGGTGACATGACCAATAAGGAAAACCGCAACCCCTGTGCTTTTGGCCAACTCTCGCAGACGGGAGGCACATTCTCGCACCTGGGTCACGCTGCCTGCAGACGACTCGAGTTCAGGCATATAGGTGGTTTGGATCGAGTCGACAATGACTATGGCTGGCTTGATTACGCTGATATGCTCCAGGATAGCAGAGAGGTTGGTCTCAGTGACGAGCAGCAAACCCTCGGGCATCTCACCCTGCTCATCCTTGAGCAGGCGCATGGCGCGCATCTTGATCTGGCGCTCCGATTCCTCCCCCGAGACATAAAGCACCAAACCAGCCCGTGCCATCTCAAGTGCCACTTGTAATAAAAGCGTGCTCTTGCCTATCCCAGGGTCGCCACCGACCAGGACGATTGAGCCGGGTACGATGCCACCACCCAGCACACGGGCGAACTCACCGATGGAGAGCGCCCAACGTTCATCGGCATCCCCATCGATCTCGGTGAGCCGGACGGGGGTGGATGCACCCGTCAGACCACGCCCGGCAATGTGCACAGATTTGGCAGGTGCGGTAATGATCTCCTCAACCATGCTGTTCCAGGCGCCACATTGTGGGCAGCGCCCCATGGGTCGGGCAGCCGTGCGCCCGCATTGTTGGCAAACGTATTGAGTGTGTGTTTTAGGCATAGATGAGATTATACCTTTGCTGAGGAAAAAGATTAAAAATCGGGGCACGAAAATTCATGCCCCGACAGATTTGTAGCCAAGATAATATGTTTGGTTTCTAAAGGACCTCAATCCATCTTCAAATTAGGCGCTTTCGGGTTC
>JBAPSY010000088.1:0-26047 GCA_049281855.1 Anaerolineales bacterium | reverse complement strand
CTGCAATCTGTTCCAATAGCCGAGAACGCATCTCCTTCGCATAGCCAACCAAATCAGCAGGGATTTCGCTTTCAATGGCATCTGTTCCAAGGCTATCATCCCACAGGATTGTTTTCATGGTGAGAAGGTCAACGATACCACGGAAGTTGGCTTCGGCTCCGACTGGTACCTGCATGGCAGCTACATTGGCACCCAATCGATGCTGCATGCTTTCAAAGGAGCGCTCATAGGAAGCTCCAACGCGGTCCATCTTATTGACAAAGCAAATCCGCGGTACTTGATAACGATCTGCCTGACGCCAGACAGTTTCACTTTGGGGTTCGACACCTTGAACAGCATCGAAGACGACGATCCCACCATCCAAGACCCGTAGTGAGCGCTGCACCTCAGCGGTGAAGTCGATATGCCCTGGGGTATCAATGATATTGATCTGGTAGCCATTCCACTCGGCTGAAACAGCTGCAGAAACTATCGTAATACCTCGCTCGCGTTCCTGCTCCATCCAATCTGTGACCGTTGTTCCATCATCAACAGATCCGAGGCGATGGGTTTTACCCGTATAGAAAAGGATGCGTTCAGTGGTAGTGGTTTTACCCGCATCAATATGGGCAATAATGCCAATATTGCGATACAGATCGAGAGGATACTGGCGGGTCATAAAAATTCCCTACTACCACTAGTTGAATCTCACAATAAAAGTGTAACTGGATCCTACGCCCGAAAATGGGAGAAGGCACGGTTAGCTTCAGCCATCTTGTGGGTTTCCTCACGCTTGCGAATAGCTGAACCTGTATTATTGGCTGCGTCCATCAACTCACCCGCCAACTTTTCGGCGAAAGATTTACCAGAACGTGCATTCGCTCCCTGCAGGATCCACCTTGAAGCTAAAGCAAAACGACGGTATGGTGGAACTTCCATTGGGATCTGGTAAGTTGCACCCCCCACACGGCGTGGTTTTACCTCGAGGATTGGGGATACATTTTTGATGGCTTGCTCGAAGATTTCAAGTGAGCTACGTTTTGCACGATCCTCGATCATATCAAATGCATCATACACAATAGTCGTGGCTACACTTCTCTTACCGCATCGAATGACGCGATTGATAAAGTTCTGCACGTGTTCGCTGTTAAAGCGGACATCGCCAGGAATTTCATGCTTTTCGGGTTTGCTACGTCGTGACATTCATTTACTCCGCAGAATTATTCTTTCGGACGCTTGGAGCCGTATTTGGAACGACCTTGTTTCCGGTTATTTACACCACCGGTGTCTAATGATCCGCGTACAATGTGATACCGCACACCAGGCAGGTCTTTCACACGACCACCGCGAACCAGCACCACAGAGTGTTCCTGTAATGCATGCCCTTCACCAGGGATGTAAGCAGTGACCTCGATGCCGTTCGTCAATCGGACGCGCGCGATCTTGCGCAACGCCGAGTTTGGCTTTTTGGGGGTCATGGTTTTCACAACAGTGCATACGCCTCGCTTTTGGGGTGAACCTTTGCTCTGGCGTATCCGGTTTTGGTTCATAAGATTGAGGGTATACAACAGGGCAGGAGCCTTGCTCTTCTCTTTCTTAGTTTTTCGTCCTCTACGGACAAGTTGATTGATTGTTGGCACCTTCGCCTCCGAACATTAAAAACGATGTATTTTATAATTCCATTAAGGGAGGCCATCAACACCATCGATGGCCTCGCCTTGCTTGCATCGGTATACGGTTTAGGTAGGGATTCTACCCACGTATGTTAAGGACAACGAGAAAAGATTTTACCATGCGCTCATGGGAGCGTCAAGGATTTTACAGGTGCTCTCCCAGATCCAACAGACCAGTTTGTAGCCTGGGTGGGCGTGAGCGCTCTTCATCTTTTCCAAATTTAATCACTTCACCAGTATCAGTGACAGCTTCCACAGCCAACCCCAGGCTTTGGAGTTCCTTTACCAAAACCCGGAATGATGCTGGAATGCTCGGCTCTTCAATGGCTTCACCCTTGACGATAGCCTCATAGGTTTTAACACGTCCCTGGACATCATCTGATTTCACCGTCAGCATTTCTTGGAGGGTATAAGCCGCGCCATATGCTTCCAATGCCCACACTTCCATCTCACCGAAACGCTGCCCACCAAATTGGGCTTTACCGCCCAATGGTTGTTGGGAGACCAGGCTGTATGGACCAGTTGAGCGGGCATGTACTTTATCTTCCACCAAGTGGTGCAGTTTGAGCATGGTCATCACACCCACGGTAACAGGTCGGTCATAGGGCTTACCCGTCTTGCCGTCGCGTACGATCTGCTTGCCTAGGGTTGGAATAGGGATACCCGTTGTAAGAGAGTGTTTTTCAGCTTTGCCTGCTATATCAGCATCATCGATTTTAGAAACATTTACCCCTTGCTGATCCAGCCATTGGCGTAAACAGGTAGTAAGCGAATAACTATCCATTTTCTCCTGTTGAGCAGCATCGACTACGATGCCTTCAGATGCGATTACCATGTCGGGATCATATCCATATACTCGCAGCCATTCACGTAATACCGAACGGCGGGCATAGTAATAGTCTGACTTGAACAAGGAGGTATCATAACCCAGATCACCTAGCCAATCTTCCAAATACAAGTTACGAACCTCATTATCATCCTCATACTGGGTTGGATCATGTTCGGTTTGATTCAACTGTTCCCAAGCCTTGATACCCGCTTCTTTCCACGCCCGGTCAATCAACCAGGCACGTGCTTGTTCAGCATCGATCTCATATTCTGTTGCACCATCAAATACTGGGGTGATGGCACGGAAACCCAAACGGCTCGCTGCCCAACCCAGATGGGTTTCTAGCACCTGACCAAGATTCATACGGCCAGGTACACCCGTCGGATTAAGGATGATATCCACAGGTGAGCCATCTTCAAGGAAGGGCATGTCTTCCTCTGAAACCACACGGGAGACCACTCCCTTATTACCGTGGCGTCCAGCCATTTTATCTCCAGCGGTGATCTTTCGGCGTTGCGCTACTGATACACGAACCATCATATCCACACCTGCCGCAAGATCAGTGTTGTCCTCACGGGTGAATACTTTTACATCGACCACTTTCCCGCGCTCACCGTGCGGCATGCGCAGAGAAGTATCTTTAACATCCCGTGATTTCTCGCCGAAGATTGCCCTTAGCAGACGCTCCTCAGGGGTTAATTCTTTTTCACCCTTGGGTGAAATCTTGCCAACCAGGATATCGTTTGGTCCAACTTCTGCTCCGATGCGGATAATGCCAGTTTCGTCGAGGTCTTTAATTGCATCTTCACCGACGTTGGGGATATCGCGGGTGATTTCTTCCGGTCCAAGCCGTGTGTCACGTGATTCGACTTCATACTTTTCGATATGTACGGAAGTGAATCGATCTTCCTGGACCAAGCGCTCAGAGATGACAATGGCATCTTCGAAGTTGGCACCTTCCCAGGATAAGAACGCCACAACCACATTTTGACCCAAAGCCAGCTCACCGTTCTCCGTGGAGGAAGAGTCAGCAATGACTTCGCCTTTATGGATCCGTTGACCTTTAACCACTGCCGGACGCTGGTCGATACAAGTGGACTGGTTCGACCGCTGATACTTACGCAGCTGGTAGGCATGATCGCTTTTTGGAGTGTGAATGACAATTCTATTCCCGGTTACCGAAGTGACTTCACCATCTTCTTCTGCGATCACCACCTGACCCGAGTCCATGGCAGCATGATATTCCATCCCTGTTGAAACCGCAGGGATGTCGGGATTCAGCAGTGGGACTGCTTGAGCCTGCATGTTCGAGCCCATCAACGCACGGTTGGCATCATCATGTTCAAGGAATGGAATCAGCGCCGCACTGATCCCGACGATCTGGTGCGGGGCTACGTCCATATAATCAATATTGTCGTTGTTGGCGAAGATAAAATCAGAATAGTGGCGTGAGGAAATGCTGGAACGGATAAATTCATTGTATTCGTTCAAGGGTGTGTTAGCCTGTGCAATCACAAAACGATCCTCGACATCCGCTGAAAGGTATTCTGTTTCATCGGTAACAAAAGGTGCCACCAGAACTTCTTTTACCTTAAGCTTCTTGATTTTTTCAGCCAAATCCAATGTAATGCGCTCGCCAGCTTTTGCGATCACTTTACTGGAAGATGTGTTTTTCAAGTCTTCGCGCAAGGATCGACCAACCAGACGCTCGTCTGTTGGTGATAGTGATTTTCGAACCCGGCGATAGGGGGTTTCAATGAAACCATATTCATTGACCCGTGCAAAGGAAGCCAGACGGCCGATCAAGCCAATGTTCGGACCTTCAGGTGTCTCGATTGGGCAAATCCGTCCATAGTGGGAATGGTGCACATCACGAACATCAAACCCAGCTCGTTCACGACGCAAACCTCCAGGACCAAGCGCTGATAAAGTACGCTTGTGACGCAGCTCTGCCAGTGGGTTGGTTTGGTCCATGAATTGGGATAGTTGGCTTGAGCCAAAGAATTCACGTAGTGCAGCCACAACCGGGCGGATGTTGATCAATGTGATCGGTGTCAGCTGGTCTTGATCGCGGATGGACATGCGTTCCTTGATCACCCGCTCCATACGCCGTAATCCGATACGCAGCTTGTTTTGGATCAGTTCACCTACGGTCTTCGCACGCCGGTTGCCTAGATGGTCGATATCATCGGGTGCCTGGGTGCCATTATTGATCATGATCATCCGACGAACCAAGCGAACAATATCCCACTTGGTGATCATGCGATGAGTGATGGGTACACGATCGTGCAGATCGAGTTTTTGATTGAGCTTGTAACGACCGACGCGTTCAAGGTCATAGTGACGCTGATCGAACAATTGTTCCTGTAGGAAACCGCGGGCATTGTCAAGAGTTGCCGGGTCACCCGGTCGCATGCGTTTAAAGAATTCCAATAATGCTGCTTCGGCAATGGTCTGGTTGCGCGTAACATCCCATTGCGGTTCCTGTGCGAATGAAGCGGGAATAAACATTCGATCTGGGTTATTATCCACATCCTGAAACAAAGCTATCAATTCTTCATCCGTTCCAGTGTTGAGCGGAGAATCAGGTAAGCCGTCATTAACCGCTGCCAGGGCACGCAGAAAGATAGTGATCGGAACGGTGCGTTTGCGGTTAAATCGCAGGGTGAGGTAATCGCTTTTCCGTGTTTCGAACTCCATCCAGGCACCGCGGTCTGGGATCAACTTGGCGATCGCCAGAAACCGCCCGGTTGCCCGGTCAGCCGGTGCTTCGAAATACACACCAGGAGAACGAATCAATTGCGAAACAACCACGCGCTCGGTACCATTTACAATAAATGTACCTTTCTCGGTCATCTCGGGGAAATCACCCAGAAAGATATCCTGTTTAATGGGTTGTTGGACTTCTGACCCCGCGAGTAATACGGAGACGTAAAGTGGACTGGCAAATGTCAGGTCACGTTCAACGCATTCATCAAGCGAGTGTTTTGGCTCCCCGAACTTATAACTGAGCTCCCATTGTGTCGATTCAGGGGTTCTGGATGGAAAGTACAATTTCATCCCCTTGTTGTATGATTCGATGGGTGAAATTTCATGGAAGAGATCAGCCAGCCCTTCTGATTTCAAACGCTTGAAGGATTCAAGCTGAACTTCGATCAAGTCCGGCAGCTTTAAATCGATGTTAATCCGAGCGTAGGACTTGCTTGGCAGTTTTGATGCCATAATTCACTCCTAGGTTAACAATTTTTAGGCGATCTTAATGTTTGTGATTAACAAATTATGCGTGATGATAATTATTCCATCACGCGTTGAGTCGGTTATATCCCTTGTATAATATCCATTTTAATTAATATATCACAAAGGGCAAACATGCAAACGAATATTATATCATGGGTTTCAAATAGGTCAAGATAGGTTGGATTAGGGGAAGATGAAACATTCTGCGAAATATCTAATTATCCGTGTATACAAGGCAATCTTATCCTGATAGAATTTGAATATGTCGAATGAAACCAATGAATTCAGAGCAGGATTTGTTGCTGTGATGGGTCGTCCAAACGTAGGTAAATCGACCCTGATCAATGCACTAATCGGGCAAAAAGTAGCCGCAGTATCATCCCGTCCACAAACAACGCGCCGGCGTCAGGAAGGCATATTAACCACTGGCGAGTACCAAATTATTTTTATCGATACACCCGGAGTCCACCAGCCACGCAGTAAGTTGGGTGAAAGCATGAATCAGGAGGCACGTTCAGCCTTGGAGCATTGTGATCTGGCCTTGTTTATGGTAGATGCCAGTCAGATGCCAACGGATGAGGACAGGAAGTTAAGTAGTATGCTCCACGCGACGATAAAGCCTGATGCGATATTATTGGTACTAAATAAAATTGACCTGGTTCAACCCTCGAATATCACTGAGATTCAAACCGCTTACCAGAATATGATCCCAACGGGAAATTTGGTCCAAATCTCTGCCACGCGTGGGGATAATCGGGAGGTGCTCCTCCAAAAGATTATTGATCACATGCCAGTGGGTGAGCGATTTTACCCGGAGGAGCAGATCACGGATTTATTTGAACGTGATATCACTGCAGACCTTATCCGGGAAGCTTGCTTGAATAACCTGCGCTATGAGGTGCCTCATGGTATTGTGGTGCGGATAGACGAATATACTGAGCGGAATGAACATGGTGTTTATATTGAAGCAACGATATTTGTGGAGCGGGAATCTCATAAAGGGATCGTGATTGGTCTAAATGGTCAGATGCTCAAGAAAATCGGGATTGCTGCTCGCAAGGAAATCGAAGCAATGAACGGCAAGAAGGTTTTCCTTCAGCTTCGCGTGAAAGTTCGTAAAAACTGGCGTGATGACGAAAAGATGGTAAAGCAGATGTTCAATCCGTGATTATGAGGGAAGTCATGACTTATTACCCCATCATTATTGTATTGATCCTGGCAGTAGTAGATTGGATCGCAGCAGATAAGAAATGGAAAGTCCTTGAATATGTGACCAAACCAGTTACAATGCTGGCTTTGCTCTGGTGGATGTGGCTCAGCGTCGGATGGGGGGGTTCTATGCTGTGGTTTACCCTCGGCGCAGTTTTTTGCCTGACAGGAGACGTGTTCCTTATGCTCCCCTGGGATATGTTCATCTTTGGTTTAGTGGCATTCCTGGTGGGGCATATTTGTTATGTTGTTGGTCTGAATAATATTGCCCCATTTATAAACTTATGGGGGGGCTTCCTGGTCGTAATCCTTGGTGTCTACCTCTGGTGGCTTTACCCGAAATTAGCTGGTGGTCTGGTTGAAAAGGGTAAGCGGCGTTTAATCATCCCCGTGCTTATTTATTCCTTGGTGATCAGTCTGATGGTCTATTCTGCCTTGATGACCTGGACTCGACCCGGCTGGTCTACTGTTGCCGCGTTATCCGTCAGTATCGGTGCGGTGTTATTTTACGCTTCCGATTCGATGCTGGCGTGGGATCGTTTTCTAAAACCGCTCTCACATGCCCGTTTAAAGGTGATGGCCACTTATCATTTAGGTCAAATTGGCATCATCCTTGGGGCGATATTTTACGTCGCATTAAAATAAAGAGCTGGGGCAAACTTACCACAGCTCCTGATTAAAATTTCCGTATAATCAAATCGGAAATATTTTTATAGACGCTATTTCTGCCTCAGGAAGGGAGAGCAGTTCCAGATTCACCCTCAGGTAGGCTCATAGATGAATTGTAAGGTTTCATCCCAAATTGGGTCAGCAAGACCGCTCCCAGGCCCAGGAAACCCACCAGGGTTTTGGGTATCCAACCAATACAAGGGAGGATTACTTCCAACCCGCTTAACACACACATCAACAAAAGGGTGCCCAAACCTGCCGCGATGGCAGGATGCCATTCCTGCTTGAACATGGTACCGATTCGCCTTCCTACTTCAAGCCCTAATGCGATAAGACCAAATGCCCAGGCAATTACCAATAATAATGCTCCGATTAGTGAGACCGGGATCAGGCAAATCGTTATTGCCAGTAATACCAGGATAATCGGTACAATGATGATGGTTAAGAGACCTAATCCACCTGAGATAAGGGGTTGGGAGAGTGCGGTTTGGGAAGTGCGGGTCAACTGGGTGGGAATGAACATTGCCACCACCATTGCGACTAAGGTCCAAAGGAACAGACGTAGGAAGAAACCGACCACTTTTAAGAACGGGTTGATGTTATTGTTCAGATTGGGGATGCGTATTTCACCGGGAATGACAATAAATGGAGCATTTTCGCCGGTAAGGACCTGCCCGTTGATCTGTGCGCCGGGGTCGCGGTTTACAACCGTCCCGGCCGATGTCAGATTTCCACTAAGTGCAAAAGTACTTGCCAGGTTTAAAGACCCTCCCAAGACTGTTATATCCCCGTTAATCCTTCCAGCTGCCTGAACGCTGCCACCAATGAGGAACACACTCCCATTAATGGTTGAACCGTTCATTAGATTCACACTGCCACCCAGGATAAAGAGGTCATCATTTAGCGTCTTGCCGCTTTCTAAGGTATAGCTATTCCCGATGACGACATCTGATGGTGAAGCAGCAAAAGCTGTGACTGGAAACACTCCCATAATGAGCGTGGCTAATATAACGGCTGATAATATTTTCGTTTTAAGTCCCTTCATGCTGCCCTCCGAGCCAAGCTGAACTTTCGATATGTCGCTAACCAAAGTACACTCATGAAACTGATCATCCCAACCACAAAGAACATACCTACGAATGTGTATATGGGAATATTCCAGGAATAAGAACTGGCGATATTCTGTAGTGTGTAATAAATGGATACGACACTTACCAGGCGATTGAGCCATACTGCCAGGTACGGGCCTGGAGCTAGTAATAGAGACCAAAGCTGGGTGATCAATAAGACCAACAAGCCAGTGACGATGAGCGATGTAACACTAATCGTCAACCATCCCCTGCGCCTTTGCTGGCGTGCTTGGTATTCAATCAGGCGAAACTGCCAGCGATCCGTGAAACCTAATGCTGGTTCGAACTGTGGAGATTTTTCAATCACCGCCTTTAATTCGTTCCAGGCAGGTTCAATTTGGCTGCAGGATTCACATGTACGCAAATGATCTTGAAGAGCTTGGATCTGCTCAACCGATAGTTGCTCTTCAGATAGTAGCGATTCTCTAAAAGGCTGATGATTCATGTGCTTTCCTTTCAGGCACAAAATAACTTCCCTTTTGTTCAGACCAGGATTGTGCCATGGTCAGTCTGGCTCGGTGCAGGCGGCTTTTCACTGCACTAAGGCTGAGAGAAAGACTCTGTGCGATTTCTTCATACGAAAAGTCATACCAATAATACAAAACCACTGCTGCCCTATCATGCGGGCTGAGTGTTTTTAACATGGCTTGCACTCGTTTTTGGTCCTCCTTGAGATAAAAAGAAGCCTCCGGTCCGGGTAAGCCATCTGGAGGGTCGAGATACGGCGTTGTGTCCATCGAGATGACGATCATGCGTCGTTTGCGTAATTGGTCGATGCAATGATGGGCGGCAATGGATAAAAGCCAGGTTGAAAATGGACGTTTGCTATCATAATGCTTTATATTTATATACACTCGCAGAAAAGTCTCCTGTGAGGCATCCTCAGCTTCATCTGGATCACCCAGCATTCGATAACACAGGTTGTACACTGGTCTCTGATAGGTCTCAACCAGCTGACTGAATGCTTCTTGATTACCTCGATGAACCTGGTTGAGGACTTCAGGCTCTAGGTTATTCACGTGGTGCTCCTGTAAGGTTATCTGATCCTATATACGCAACATCGGTTGATAGGTTGCAAGGGATATAGGTTAATAAGAAGATCAATCCATTATTTGACCATAACCATTAACATAAGCACTGATAGAATCTAAGGTTTCCCGGCTCACGGTTGGAGAGGGCGGAAACCTTCACCCATCACCTGATGAGCCTGCCCGGTCACAATAAATTCACCCGGCTTAGCCTCCATGTAAGGTGGTGATCCATGTTTTCAATTGGTCGTTCATTCAAGGATTTTTGAATTTGCAAGGATTTCGATCACCCCAAGCACGGCAGAATTATCCAGGTCGCCCATCCCCATTTCAAGCATGGCATTGAAAAGCTGGGCATCCACGGCAACAGAAGGCAGTGGAATGCCGTACTGGCGGGCAGTTTCTAGGATGATATTCATGTCTTTCGCCTGCATGTAAGCTTTGAAACCTGGGCTTCGGTTGCCTGAAAAAAGACGCGGGGGCTTGACATCGAGTGTCCAACATTGGGCAGCCCCACCCTTGATTGCCTCCACCACCTTCTGAGGATCAGCACCGGCTTTCTTGGCGAAGATTAACAATTCACCCATCGCCACCATTTGGGCAGCGACCATGATCTGATTGGCTGCTTTGGCTATCTGCCCCGTACCCGCATCACCCACGTGAGTGACTGTCTTTCCCATCGCGGCAAATACTGGCCGCACTACTTCAACTGCAGAAGCTGGACCCCCTACCATGATGGTAAGGGTACCCTGGCGGGCACCAATATCTCCTCCACTGACAGGTGCATCCAGGCACGCAACACCATCTTCCCCAAGGACAGTCGCGATGTGACGCGCTGTTGCTGGCTTGATGGTCGAATTGTCCACATAGATCAAACTGGCATGGGCTCCAGCGATAATTCCGTTTTTCCCCAGTGCCACTAATTCAACATCTGGTGAATCGGGTAGGTTAGTGAATACGACGTCCACCTGGGCGGCAACTTCCGCCGGCGAAGCCGCTCGTAGTGCACCTTCATTGACTAGCTCATTCACCGCAGATTGGCTTCGATTATGAACGACCAGGGGGAATCCTGCATTAAGGATATTACGGGCCATGGATTTTCCCATTAAGCCCAAGCCTATATATCCAACTTTCAGGGAGTGTGACATAAAGACTCCTCACAAGAGATTTTAATTGTTGCTTTTCACCTTAGGCAATTTTCTACTCACTGGACCATCTTTTGTATCCAATATTTCCCAGCCATACCGTTCAATCTGCTTGCGTAATTCATCCGCGGTTGACCAGTCGTTTGTCTGACGCGCATCCTGGCGTGCTCGAATAAGCTGCAAAACTTCTTCGGATGGAGTTTGAACAGTTTCTTGATCCAAAATGATTTTACCGTGTATGGCTTTTTGCCAGATGGCGGGTGGCAGGCTTGCTTCCGGATGGTAAGGGTGAAAGTGTCCAATTTCACTCATAGGAAATCTTTGTCCATCCTGGAATTGGTGAATATGACGACCACGTTGTTTCGCAATTTCCACTAAATCATCTTCTGATGCCGAGATATTTATCGGCATTCTTGTAGATGGTAGTAGATATCTATTCTGAATGTGTTTATGACCGGTGTGTATCAGGGTGATTGCACCGAGGCCACTCACCTGGCACTCGCAGTTCGCTGGATCCATGATCAACGCAGTTTTTTCATCCAGACCGATGATGGTCGTCTCTTCTGGGAGCATCTCCATCAAGTGGACGAATCGTTCTTGTCCCATAAAACATCGACTGGTATCCAGCTCTGCACCCCCTTCGTGGTTGTTCCAATGGGGGATAAAGACAAGTTGTAACCCATAGAAGTTAAAAAAGTCCAATCCCTCAATCCAGTGTACATCTTCGCCAGCTTTGTAGATTTCGTATACCGGTAAAGCGCATACGCTGAAGGCAATGGTTGCTGCGCTGGCTAGTGCGAGTACAGCACCCAGGCGGTGGCGTGCGATCAGATAGTGCCAGGCCAAACTATCGCGCAGCTGACGAATGGCATAGGTAGGGCTGCCAGGACCCATAAAGATCAAATCTGCATTGAGCAAGGGAGCAACAATTTCGGGGTCATCCGGGCTGAATTGGGTTCCCCGCTTGCGAGCAGGGATGAGATCCACCTGTGGAGCGTAGTTTTGTAAACGGCGAGTAAAGAAATCACCAACCCGGCTGATTACTTGATGTGAATTCAGCTCAAAACCAGCTGGTGTCTCCAACAGGGCTAATCTTGGTGATCGGGGTAGCGACCGGAATGCCCGCTCGAATATCTTCCGACCAGTAGGTGAGGTTTCACCTGAGCCAAAGAGGATGATTAATCCAGGTTCTGGGAGGAATTGTTCAATCATTAGCCTTGCCTATGAACGAATGCGCTGATTTCATATTGCTAAGAGCAGAATGTGGTCCTTGGTTAGACCTTTTGATACATGTTGCGAATATTTGGCACTAGGTACTCAGCGAAAGAACGCTGCATATCATAGTCTGGTTGCCATTTCCAATTCCGTCGAGCGGCACTATCATCCATATCCGCTGGCCACGAATCCACAATCGCCTGCCGTTTAACATCCGCCTGGAAGGTGATCTGCGCATCGGGGAAGAATTTAAGCACCCATTCCCGGAACTCTGCCGCAGAGAGGCTGAAGCTGGTTACGTTATAAACGGAGTGTTTAATTGCTGACTTCGGCGCATTGGTTATCATCAGCAGAGATTTAACCGCATCTGGCATGACCATAAACGGGATGCGCACATCTTCGCGAACGAAACAGGCGTAAGGTTTCTTCTGGGCAGCATAATGCAACATCTCAGGGCCATAATCACTGGTTCCTCCACTTGGAACGGTAAAAGCGCTGATCAAACCTGGGAACCTTAGACAGCGAAAGTCCAACATCACGGGTAAGTCAGCTGCCAATTGCCGGTAATACTTGCTGAAGTAAATCCCCAATTGCTCGCAGTAAAGCTTATTGCACCCATACATGGTTCGGGGGTTATTCCATTCCCATTCCCGCACACGAGTATAGGCCGCCTTGGTATCCAGGTCTGGTAAACCATAGGCAGCTATAGAACTGGGAAAGATAACCTTGACCGGTTCATTTCGCCATTCAGACTGTTCAGCTGCCAGATTTAACAACCCCAGGGTTCCTTCCACATTGACACGGTGAGCTGCTTCCGGTGAGAATTCACTGCGGGTGGAAAGCAAGGCTGCTAAATGATAGATGGTATCCACCTCATATTCACTAACCAGGCGTGAAAGCAGGGCTTTATCCATGATATCGCCTTGTTGAGCGATAACCAAAGTATGCATATCGGCAGGCAGAGGGGCGATATCGAGTGTGATAATAGGCATATCATTTTGCCTGGCAAGGCTTTTTACCAAAGCCTGACCAATTTCGCCGGAGGCTCCCGTAATAAGGATGACTTTTTTGCGCATGACTTCTCCTTGGTGGTCTGTTTTGGATTAGGTTGCGGTAACCGGTGAGAATGTGCTAGAATGAACTTATTAATTGTACAACACCTTTGCAATTAATCTTTGAGTTTTTGTCCGATGATGGAAATTCGTAACTGATCTACGGGAATATATTTTGAAAAAGTGAATGAAAAACCTTTTATACTACTGCTTGTTAGGTATTTTATGTTGCTCATGTTCAGCCGCCCCTACAACTATTCCACTACCCACTGACACGCAATCAGCACCTACTGCTTCTGTAACTCCAACAATCATCTGGTTTCCCCCCACTGTCACCCCTACAGCCTTTCCAACCTCGATCATCACTCCCACGGTGGATATGCTTCCTAACCTTGGGAAGATTTTATTTGAAGATGATTTCTCCGATACAAGTGCATGGACGGTAAACCTATCACCCTCAGGAAGCATTGCGTTTGGGAAGAACGAGCTGACCATCGCTATTGGGGAGACGAATGCGTATTTATTTAGCATACGCGAAGATCCAATCTTTACGAATTTCTATCTTGAGATTACTGCCGAACCCAATCTGTGTAAAGAATTGGATGAATACGGTGTATTATTTCGAGTATCACCGACGATTGATTATTATCGTTTCTCCCTCTCTTGCAATGGGCAGATTCGACTGGACAGGATCAATGGTGGCAAGGCTTCATCACCTCAACCATGGTTGTTGAGCGGGGCTGTGCCTCCCGGGGCACCCAGCTCATCCCGTCTGGGAATATCTGCCGTTGGTCCCGATATGAGATTTTTTGTGAATGGTCAATACCAGTTTTTGATTCACGATCCAAGCCTCACCTCTGGAGGGGTGGGTGTTTTTGCCAGATCAACGAACAATATGGCAGTAACTGTGAATTTTTCCAACCTTGTTATCTATGAGGTTATTCATTAACCCATTTTCGTTTTCCTCTGCTTAATCATAACCAGATGTCCAAACGTAATTTGATCAACCGCCTCAATGATTTATCACCGAAAGAATGGTTAAAATTCCAGAAATCCTGGTTTGTCCATAACCCACCCCCGCGCCAGAAAAATGTCTTGCGCCATCCGGCAAAATTCCCAGAGACATTGGTGATGGATTTCATCACTTTTTTTACGAAATTCAATCAGGTGGTATTTGATCCAATGGCAGGAACTGGTAGTACGCTAGTTGCAGCGTTGCGGTGTGGTAGGCGGGCTTATGGTATTGAATTAAATCCAACCTATTCAGAGATTGCTCGACAAGTCTTGACAGAGGAGAAGCAGAGCTTAGGCCTGGCAGCAAGTGACATACAATGCGAGCTGATTACTGGTGATGCTGCCGACGTATCAGAAATTATCTCACGTCACCAAATCCCTCCTGTCGATTATGTAATTACCTCTCCACCTTATTGGGATATGCTGCATGCGCGTGGAGCTGCCGCTCAGAAAGCTCGCCGAGCCTCTCAAGAATTCGATGTGGTTTATTCCGATGACTCAAACGACCTAGGCAATATCACCGACTATGATGAGTTCATTGAGCGTCTTACTCAAATATATGTAAATATGCAACCCATATTACGTCCAGGGGCATATATGACCATCATCGTTAAGAATGTCAAAAAGGGTGGCAAAATATATCCCCTCGCCTGGGATCTGGCGCGACGCTTGGGAAACACCTATGTGCTCAAGGATGAGAAAATTTGGTGCCAGGATAACCAGCGATTATCTCCTTACGGGCTTGGGAATGCATGGGTAAGCAATACCTTTCATCATTATTGTTTACAGTTCAGGAATGAGTGACCACCCGTACCCTAACCCCTTTTATTATTTTGGATTCAGTGTACAATTGTTCTGTAAAGCCCAGTGAGTGTTCCTAGGCTTTGGCCCGGATGGTGTTCATCCGGAACTTATTTCAAACCGCTCACTGTAACGAAAGGAGTCCCCGCATGTCTTTCCACACAATTATATTGGTCGGAAATCTTGGTCGAGACCCAGAGATGCGTTATACACCTTCGGGTCAGGCAGTCACGAATTTCTCGGTGGCTGTCAATGATAATTTCACCAGTAGCAATGGTGAAAAGGTCGAAAGGACGATTTGGGTTCGAGTTTCCACTTGGGGGAAACAAGCAGAAATTTGCAATCAATATCTAAAGAAAGGGAGGAAAGTGCTCGTAGAGGGTCGTTTAGTGACGGATCCCAATACGGGAGGCCCGCGAATATGGAACCGGCAGGATGGCACACCGAGTGCTTCTTTCGAAGTCAGTGCCCAGACGGTTCGTTTCTTGTCCACACGAGGTGATGATGATAGCGGTAGTACACCTCCTGGGGAAGCACCTAGTCAGGCTGAAGACGCCGGCGACATTCCGTTCTAATTTACTTCTCAAAAAGGTGCGGAGCACAGCTCCGCACCTTGGTTTATTAATTATAGGATAAACACAAATGTCAAGTCCTCCTCAGAACCGTCCGGCGGCTCCAGCGCCACCTGCATTGGAAGTACCTTCCGACATGAAGACAGATTATGCCAACGTAGTCCGAATTGCTCATTCACCCTCAGAGCTTGTCTTTGATTTTGCCCACCTGCTGCCAGGCGTTACACCTGCCCGCGTTTGTGCACGAGTGGTAATGTCTCCTTTGGGTGCCAAATTGCTGCAGAGGGCGTTGGCGGAAAACTTATCGCGCTACGAGGCTGCGTTTGGTGAGATAAAAATCCCTGGAGAAAACACTCTGGCAGATTTCTTGTTCCACCCGCCTACACCCCCAAAAGAGTGAAATATATGCCGCAAGAATTAGAAGACATTGCAGAAAAAATCCACCGTTCCTTCGAGGTCTGTACATCAGAACGCGATCGGGCACTAACTCAAGCACGTACGCTGACTCGTCATTGCGCTAATGCCATCCGTGCAGTCCATCGGGATGAGCATTCCTTGGCGCGTCAGCATATTGAGGAAGCCCGCCTGTTGGTGCAATCCTTACGGGAAAATCTGGAGGATTTGCCAGACCTGTTCTATGCTGGTTATACCCAGGATGCACTAAAAGAATATGCCGAAGCGGCTCTCGTGTATGCCTTGGTCAATAATAACGATTTTCCATCTCCTGAAGATTTACTCCTCGAACCCGCCACCTACCTTCAGGGATTAGCAGAGGCGGTTGGAGAGCTGCGCAGGCGCATCCTGGACATGCTTCTCAAAGATAACCCATCAGAAGCTGGACGATTGCTGGGTGAGATGGATGATATCTATGCCATTTTAGTGACCATGGATTACCCTGATGCAATCACGGGCGGATTAAGGCGGTTAACGGATGTGGCGCGGGGCATCATTGAACGGACGCGCGGTGATTTTACACTCAGCTTGCGCCAGGAACGCCTGGAAAACAGCATACGGGAATTAGAATCCAGATTGGATGAGCACAGTCAGTTAGTATGAAAATCATCCGGGCATCCGAGATAGGTACCTACCAATTTTGTAACCGTGCCTGGTGGTACCAGCTAAAGGGATATGAGCCTGAGAATAAGGCTGAAATGGCTGGGGGGATCGAAATTCACGAAAAACATTCACGAGTGGTCATGTCAAGCAGTTGCCTGCAGGGTATTGCCTATATATCGCTGTTGTTGGCGATCCTGACCGCGATGATTTGGATCATCCAGGCAAACCTGTAAACCTCACTTAAAGTAATAGTGTATTATTGCTAAAGTTAATTCTCTCGATCCTTTTCTTGGTTGTTGCGGTATTTTTGTTTATCCTGGCGTACTACCGGAGGCGGCAGGCAGGTATTCCATCAGGCAGGGTGATATTTACCGACGCGAGCCAATGGGGTAAGGTCGAGAAACCTTTTTATGATCCAGAATTACATTTAACCGGCAAACCAGATTATCTGGTCAGGCAAGGGAAGCAAGTCATCCCGGTCGAGGTTAAATCCGGGCAAGCTCCACAGTCTCCGTATGACTCACACATTTATCAATTGGCTGCCTATTGTTTATTAGTCGAGCATGAATATGGAACCCGCCCAACTCACGGCATCCTCCATTACTCTAACCGGACCTTCGCCATAGATTATTCGGCTGTATTGGAAGGTTCCATCCAGGCGACCATCCGGGAGATGCAGGGACGAACAAACCGCTCACAAGTGGATCGTTCGCACCAGGATGTAAAACGTTGTCTGCATTGTGGTTATCGATCCATTTGTGATCAGGCTCTCAGGATATAATTGAGCCATGATGTCTGTAGAAAATAAATTGATTCGTAAGATAGCTATTGTCGGCTCTCAAAACCTGCCGGACACAGAAAAGGAATCCGTCGCCATCGCGGCATTTCTGAACGAGCGAGGTGTCGAAACCCAACACGGATTTTTATATGACGAAGCGATTTATCGGCGGGTTAAACAGGGTGATTTTGATGTCCTGATTGCTTTGGGTGGTGATGGAACCATGTTGCGTACCGGGCACTTGGGAGGTCCTTCCGGTGTTCCCATCCTGGGCATCAATCTGGGTCGGTTTGGGTTTCTGACTGAGATTGCACAAGATCAGTGGGAAGAATTCCTTCCGCGCATGCTGGCTGGGGATTATTGGTTGGAAAAGAGGATGATGTTATGTGCTGAGCAGTGGTGCGCAGACTCATTATTGGGCAAGTGGGATGTCTTAAATGAAGTTGTTGTCAGTCGCGGGCAGATCATCCGTCCAGTGCGTGTGACCGCTCATGTGGATGGTCGTTTCCTGACCACATATGTCGCTGATGCATTGATTGCCGCCACACCAACTGGTTCGACCGCATATGCCCTGGCAGCTGGGGGTCCTATACTGCCACCCGAATTACGCAACATATTGTTGGTGCCGGTTGCACCTCACCTTTCCCTTGATCGAGCTATTGTTTTAGCTGAAGGGTCATCGGTCAGTATCACGGTCGATGTTGATCACCAGGCAGTGTTCAGTGTCGATGGGCAGTTACCTATCGGACTGACAAGCGATGACCGGGTGCATGTATATGCCTCACCTCATGTTGTCAAGTTTATTCGCTTCCAAGACCCTGGATATTTTTATCGTAATTTAACCCCTCATATGAGTCAGAACCCATCCACAGGAAATCATCGTTAGAGGTTGAGTATGACCGATGCGTCACCGAAGATGTATTGTGCCAATCATCCGAATGTTGAGACCACACTGCGTTGCAATAAATGTGAAAAACCCATCTGTGCCAAGTGTGCATTCCTCACTCCTACGGGTTATCGCTGCAAGGAATGCATCAAAGGGCAGCAAAAAATCTTCGAAACGGCTCTGTTCCTGGATTACCCGATCATTTTTGTTGTGGTCGCCCTTCTGGCATACCTGGGTAGCCTCATCGCACTCCGCTTAGGGTTCTTTATTATTCTTTTAGCCCCCATTGCTGGGGGAGTGATTGCGGAAGTTGCCCGCTTTGTTACCCGTCGCAGACGTTCAAAGCGTTTATATATCCTTGCAGCAGTTGCTGCAGTAGTTGGATGTATTCCCCTCACTCTTCAAATTATCCTGCAGTTTAGTTTACTTGGTTTGATCTGGCATGCAGCATACGCTATATTAATGACCTCCGCATTGTATACCCGATTGGCAGGGATAAAAATAGGTTAGGTATGCTTAGTGAATTACACATTGAAGATTTTGCCATCATAAGCCACCTTGACCTGAGTTTTAATCGTGGCTTGAACATCTTCACCGGTGAGACTGGCGCAGGTAAGTCAATTATCATTGATGCAGTCGAGGCAATCCTTGGCAGTCGCGCTGATGCGACCATGGTCAGATCTGGTGCTGATAAAGCGCTGGTTGAAGCTGTTTTTGAAATTTCTGATGAAGTTAGCCAACCTGTTCGACAAATCCTGGAACGTGAATCACTCCAGGAGGAGTCGGGATTCCTCACGATAGGGCGTGAGATCAGGAGCAATGGACGCAGCGTTGCCAGGGTAAACGGGCGAAGTGTAAATGTGCGCCTCCTGAGCGAGCTGAGTGAATACCTGGTGGATGTCCACGGTCAGTCTGAACATCTATCGTTGTTGCATGTCCGGCAACACCTGGGGTTACTGGATAGTTATGCCCATGTTGAAAAAGAGTTGGCAGAATATCAGGATGCTTACCATCAGTTGATGCACATTCGTAAACAGTTGGTAGAGCTGCATAAAGCAGAGAGTGACGCTGCCAGGCAGATTGACGTTCTCAAATATCAGATAAATGAGATTGAGGCAGCCCGGCTACACCAAGGTGAAGAAGATGAGCTGCGTGCAGAACGTACCCGGCTGGCCAATGCTGAAGGCATTGCTTCAATAATTCAAGAAGCCATCCAATTACTTGATGAAGGCACCCCTGAATCTCCTGGGATTTCAGATCTGATCGGGCAAGTTACCAGCCTGCTTAATAATCTTAGCCGAGTAGACCCCCAGCAAGAAAAACTTAGTGAACGCTCACAAAATGCTTTGGAAGAGCTTATCGACCTGGCAGCTACCTTGCGGGATTACCTGGAAACGGTGGAGTTCAATCCAAAGCGTTTGGATCAGGTGGAGGAACGCTTGAACCTGATCCAGAATATGAAGCGTAAATATGGTGAGGGCATTCCAGCGGTTCTGGGGTTTGTGGAGCAGGCGAAGAACCAGTTGGATTCAATCACGCATGCCTCAGAACGAATAACTGAGTTGGAAAGTGACGAAAATGATTTGCTGATCAAGTTGGGCAAAATGGGTGAGTTCTTAAGCATGCAAAGACGGACTGCAGCAGCGAAGTTAGAAACCACACTTGAAACAGAGTTGAGTCATCTGAGTATGGCAGGGGCTAAATTCAAGGTGGATTTTTCCGAGCATCATTCTGATGAGGGTGTTCCTCTAGGTGACGGACGCAGGGTCGAATTTGACTCGATGGGACTGGAACATGTGGAATTTTTGGTCGCTCCAAACCCTGGAGAGGGATTGAAACCATTGGTAAAAATTGCCTCAGGTGGTGAGACTTCACGATTAATGTTGGCAATCAAGAATGTCCTGGCTCAAGCAGATAAAGTTCCTACCTTGATATTCGATGAGATTGATCAGGGTATTGGAGGTCGGGTGGGTTTGGTGGTCGGGCGTAAATTATGGGAATTAGGACGCCGGCATCAGGTATTATGTGTGACCCACCTGCCCCAATTGGCTGCATTCGGAGAACAACACTTGAGGGTTCTGAAACAGGTCCGCGATGGTAGGACAGAAACACAGGTCGAAGCCCTCACAGGCGATGCCCGATTATGCGAACTCGCTCAAATGATGGGTGAAGTAAGTGAAGCAACGCGCCAATCAGCAAAGGAATTGCTTCTCTCTGTCAGCCAGACGGTTAAACAGGCATCTGGATAAAGCAGGGACCGCTATCCAAATAAATACTGATTAATAGTATCCGGCATCATAAAAATAGTGTCATGCCCACTGTCTCCCAAACGATAAAATTCCGCCGTCAAAGGCACGCCAGTGAACTCCATAAACCATGGTTGAAACTCGGCCTGGTCAGTGGACTATTGATCAGCATGTTGCTGGTGATTTTTACGATGGCGGGGATTTGGTATTACCTCAACCTGACTCGGAATCTCCCTTCGGTGGACGTACTTCCTTCTTTATTGGAGCCTCCAAATGGTACATTACTTCAACCCACTCGCTTGTATGACCGGACCCACGAGCACGTTATCTTAACCCTTGAAAATCCTGCAGCTTCGGGTAGGCTATATCTGTTTGTGGGAACGAATGATAAAGCCGGGGTGAATCAAGCCTCGCAGTATTTAGTCGATGCTACGATTGCGGTTTTCGAACCTGGCTTTTGGAAAAGCCCAGGATATACCCTGACCGGAATATCAGAAGGTACACATTCCACCTTGGCTCAGCTGTTGATCTCCAACTTGGTTCTGGATGATGAACTACCTTCACTGAGGCGAAGTATCCGTGAGCGGATGCTTGCAGCTCAAGTGACGGCTGAGTTTGGACGTGAAAATATATTGGAATGGTACCTGAACAGTGCCCAATATGGTGAATATATTTATGGAGCCGATGCAGCCGCGCGGGCTTACTTCGCTATGTCAGCGACGAACCTATCTCTGGCTGAAGCTGCCATGCTTACTGCGATTGCTAAAACACCATCCATAAAACCAATGATTGGCTCACAATACCTCAAGGACCAACAGGAACAGGTCATTCAGGCTATGTATCGGTATGGGTTTATTCGCCTTGATGAAGCTCAGAGGGCATTTACGGAAGATTTGCAATTCCAAACTCAGATTGAAACCCACCCGTTGGCGCCCGCGTTTACAGATCTGGTGTTGATGCAGCTTAGCTCGGTATTACCCCTGGAACGAATTAGCCGGGGTGGATATGAGATCGTCACTACCCTCGATTATGGGTTGCAGCAACAGGCTGCCTGTGCGTCACAGATCCAGCTTGAACGTATCCAGGGTATTCAAGAGTCATCAGTCACCGAGGATGGAACTCAGTGTGATGCAGCACTATTATTGCCTACACTACAAACAAATGGGGAAAAACCTCTCGAGGAATTAAGCGCTAATGTGGTTATAGTAGACCCGCTTTCTGGTCAGATTCTATCCATGGTTGGTGAGGATAGTTCCGGAATGGTACCGGCATACCCAACCGTCCATCCCGCAGGGACTATATTATCTCCTTTCCTTTACCTGACTGCTTTCACGCGTGGGATGAGCCCGGCAACCTTGTTATGGGATATCCCAGGCACTAATGGAAATACTTTTTCTGATTTCAACCAGGGTGATCAAGCCCAAGGATTATCTGCTTCTTATCATGGTCCCGTCCGTTTACGGATGGCATTTATCAATGATTATGCGGGTGCAGCCACAGAGGTGTTGCGACAAGTGGGAGGGGATAATGTATTGTTGACCCAAAAGCGATTTGGGATTACCGCCCAAGGGACGGAATCACCTTCTGAAACGACCTTATATGATTTATATTCACAGCAGATCACCGTATTGGAGAGCGTGCAAGCCTATTCAGTTCTTGCAAATCAAGGGATTATGGCCGGTCAACCAATTGTTGAGGGGGCTGAAGGAAATGGACCGGATGGATTAAGCGCGACCAGTATTCTGAGTGTTGCGGGTGTGAATGGTCAGGTTCGGCTGGATTGGACGAAGCCACAAGTTCTCCCGATCGCCAATCCTCAATTGACATATCTAATCACTGAGGTATTAAGCGATGAAAAATCACGCTGGTCTAATCTTGGGCACCCGAATTCGTTAGAAATAGGGCGGCCCGCTGGAGCTAAAGTCAGTTTGACTAATGATACTAAAGATGGATGGGCCGTCGGTTACATCCCCAAACTGGCAATCGGCGTATGGATTGGCGATTCACATGAACAGACAGGGGGAATATCAACGGAAATGCCCGCTGGTTTGTGGCATGCAATTATGCAATATGCTTCCAGCCAGATGCCGGTGCAGGAATTCGAAGTACCTTCCGGGATCAGTCGGGTACAAGTGTGTGACCCATCAGGTTTGCTAGTCTCTGTTTTGTGTCCTGCAATTGTGCAGGAAATATTTTTATCCGGAAATGAACCGACTCAGATCGATAACCTTTATCAGAAGTATTTTATAAATCATGAAACTGGTTTATTGGCAACGATATTCACCCCATCCGCTTTGCTGGAAGAGAAGGTATATCTGGTCGTACCTCCGCAAGCAGTTGCTTGGGCTAAAGAGGCTGATCTGCCCATCCCCCCCGACACTTACGATAACATATATTCTCCTCCGCCTGCGTCACAGGATGTGCTGATTACCAACCCTTTAATGTTCGACCAAGTAGGAGGGTTGATCAATATTTTCGGTAGTGCAGGGGGGAACGGTTTTTCGTATTATCGATTACAGGTTGGGCAAGGGTTATATCCTCAGCAATGGATTCAGATTGGGGAAGATGTTGACCGCCCTGTGGACGATGGATTACTCGGCGCATGGGACACCTCGGGGTTGGAAGGATTGTATGTTGTACAGCTCATGGTCGTTAGACAGGACCAACGGGTTGATCGGGCAATCCTGCAAGTGACCATAGATAATAAAGGTCCACAAGTGCAAGTGCTGGCTCCAAAAGCAGGTGAGCAATTTGTTTATCAACAAGGGGAAAATATAATAATGCAAGTTTCTGCAAGGGATAACCTTGTTTTGGAGCGGGTTGAATTCATTGTTGATGACAGCTTGGAATCCACCTTGATTGAGCCTCCATTTGTAATTCTATGGCTTACTCAGCTGGGTGAGCACACTTTGTCGATTAAAGCGTATGATCTGGCGGGTAATGCGAGCGAGGTGACAGCAACATTTTCGGTGCATAAGTAAATAATAATCAACGGGGAGCATCAAATTTACCGCAGTGTAAATGAGGTGGTGTAACATCTCCAGAAAGGATATTTGTGTCCTTTAATAAAAATATAGGCTTGGAGTAGCGCTTCATGTTGGTGAGTTTTACCTCCACTGTTTTTCACTGTAAATTATGGTCCGGAAGTTTTAGTTCCTTATTCCGTAATAAAACATAGGATGAGAAATCTTAAAAAATTGCGAGTTTTCTATATCCCTCTTGTGAATTAGAACATTTGTGCTATAATGGTAATGTATTTCTTATTCCCTTTCTGAGGCGGATCAGGCGAAACGTAACCGCTTTTATTTAATTTACATAGATACTGCACATTTACAATTGAATACATATTGCTGACAACTTATACCAAAGGAGAATTGAATCGAATTGTTTTTTTTTATTCAATTAATATATATCCCTTTCTCCTCCAGGCTGGTGATAATTGCTGATTTTTTTAATACTGCTAGTTGGAGGATGGGGGGCACCGGGCTGGAATTGGATGCCGTCGGTAACTCAACCCTCTCATTATTATGATGGCGTGAAATCGTGCCTTGTAATGCTGTCGGAAGAGGAATATTAAATTGGAGAGAGAATTATCGATGATGGGAATTTCGAGGGTAGGTTTAAGGATACAAAAACTGGCGGGATGGTTTCCGCCAGTCGATTATTCTTTCACATTTTTCACTTCCAGGTAATATTTTGGGGCTGTCCAAAAAAAAACCATTTAAAACAGCCCCACTTTTATATCATTGGCTAAAAGTTAACATAGAAAGTACCCCAGATTTGCTTAACGGTGTTAGTATCATTCGGATAAACCTGGATCTCAACCAGGATGAGTTTTGTGGATGGATCTTCTTTATCTCTCGCTCCTAATACATACGCATCATAACCGCCCGCCCCGCCGCAATCACTATATTGATCATACTTTCCACGATAAATGCCATCATCATAATCAAACCGTCCATCGTACGTGCATGCTCCTTTATAAGCTGTTGTGTAGAAATCCAAAAGTTCAACATGTCCTAAAATCTGGGCAAAAGTCCCTGAAGCACCAAAGAATATACCCTCTGCATCATAATAATTTTGAAAATCTGAAAGGCTGGGGGCAGCAGAAATAGCCACGCCAATGTCTTGACCATCATAAGTCCACGTGCTGCCATTAACATCTGTCCAATAGTTAGGGACATCGACCTGGATATTGCCAGTATTATCTGTGCAGGTGTTATAACCACTTGTCGTGCTAGCTACGCAATTAATCGGAGTTGTGGAACCAGTATCTGTTGGAGCAGTTTGGGTTAGATTCGTATCGATGGGTGTAGGAGATGAAGTTGGTTTGGAAGTTGGAGATGGTTTAGGTGTGTATGTTGGTAAAGGGGTAAAGGTAGGGGCAACCGTGTGGGTCTGAGTCGGCGGGGCTGTTGTTGGGGTTGCAACCTCTGCGCTACTTCCACATGCAAGGCCGACGATCATGAAAAGCGTGCTAAGAAATAATACGGGCTTGATCATCTGACTGCGCATAGCACCTCTCCTTAAGATAATTGCTTTGATAGATAATAGCGTTTGAATTCCTTTTGTGCTGAAGAGTTAGTTTACCATAATTTAAATGTTAAAAATATAAACCCAGAATCTGTTGGGTTGATGCGAACGCTAGAGGAGGAAGGTTTCGGATGTGGAAGTATGCTGCCTGGTTTGCATCATCCCCTGGGATAAGCTCTCCTGATTGAACCTCTGCCTGATAAAGGATCAATATACTTGCACCTCGTGCGTGTTCCTGACTATAAATTACATCGAGTAAATGTAAAACCCGGATCACCAGTCCAGTTTCTTCCAAACACTCGCGCTCTGCCGCTGCCTTTGGATCTTCACCCGCATCGACAAATCCACTTGGCAATGTCCAATAGCCCTTTTGGGGATCAAACATGCGTTGAACCAGCAATACTTGGTCCCCTCTCTTGAGGAGTACCGCCACTGCCACTTTGGGATCAGGAAAGTAAACCCAATCGCAGCTAGGGCAGGTGGGACGCATCTTACCGGAATGCTGTTCTTCGGTGAGGAAGGTACCACAGCGTGGGCAAAATTTGATCGGACCTTCAATCATCGACCCGACCGGATACGAAGGATGATGGCGGTAATTCCAGCAATGATAGCGATGGTGGCGAGACTGATTTCAACCGTGAGGAAGAGATATTTAAGGAATGAGAAGTCTGGGGTTGTACTCGGGTTCTCACCTTGTTCAGTGACGATGGCTGTTGGATTACCTGCGCCTAACACCTGATTAGGAGATGTGAGCATTGGGAGTGATTCTGCCTCACTAGTGGCAATATTATCCTGGATCGATGGAGGCATCACCGTTGAAGTGGGAGTAGGTGAGGATATGGGAGTAGGAGTGTCTGTGGGTGTTGGGGTGCTTGTTAAGGTTGGGGTTGGTGTAGAGGTGGAGGTTGGTACAGGTGTTGAGTGAACACCTTGGAGAACCTGGTTATTTGTGTTTGTAGGAGTGGGACAATTATTTAAATATGACGGAGTTGGAT
>JBAPSY010000087.1:0-15480 GCA_049281855.1 Anaerolineales bacterium | reverse complement strand
TGTCAGGATTTTCAGGTGGTATAAAAATTCCACCTTTGACGGTCTCTACTAATTCACGAGCTTCACCCTCGATGCTCAATAAAACCGGTCTTTCACATGCCCATGCATCGAATATCTTGGAAGGTAGTGCTCCTTTAAATATTTCTGCTTTTTTGAGTGGCACAAGTGCAACATCCGCTGCAGAAAGATAATCAGGAATTTGTTCTCGTGGTTTCTCAGGGAGAAATGTGAGGTTAGGGAGCTTGTACGAAGTGGCGAGGGAGACCAATTCCGCCTTTTTGGGGCCATCACCGATTAATAGGAAATGAATATCTGGGGAAGTCTGAAATAAGCGCGCGGTTTCCAAGATAGTTTCAAGCCCTTGTGCCAAACCATGGATTCCCGCATAAATTGCAATAAATTTCCGCTCTAAGCCCAATTCCCGACGAACACGTTCCCGACTAGCCGGATTGTATATGAACAGATTGATGTTCGCACCATTTGGGACGATAATTAGCTTAGTTGGTGCGACACCTCGTTGGACAAGCCGGTTATAAATCCCATGCGTGACAACCACTACCTGAATTGATCTATGATAGCAGGCCTCTTCCAAATGTGTCGCTATCGAAATTGCCTGGTGATTTGTCAGCTCTCCGAGCGCTATAGCAGATTCAGGCCACAGATCGCGTACTTCAAAGACCATGGGAATGCGCTTGATAAAACTTAACAATAACGCAGCACCCCCAACGAAAAGTGGGGGTGAGGAGGCATATAGGAAATCGAATTTTCCTCGAGCCAAGAACATGCCTGCGACAATAGCATTGACCATAAAAGTCAGATAAAAGAGCATCCGGTTTAGAAAGTTTTTATCGGGTGAGGCTTTTACCCATACACGGAGGATTTCGATATCTTCAAGGTTAGTACGCTCGAATAATTTACCTTTGTAGGCTTTCGGAATGATTCCGGATGGATGATTAGGAAACTCTGTGAGCATAATCACTTTGTGACCGAGATGGACCCAATTCTTCGCCATCTCATGCGCACGGGTTTGGGTAGCACCAGTTTCAGGAGGAAAATACTGTGAGATATATAAGATGCGCATGAGATTAGGCTAAATCTTGATAGAATTCCACCAATTGGTTAATCTGATTTTCCCAATTATATTTAGATAAGATTGCCTGTCTTCCGCTTTCTCCTAACGTTTGTGGTAATGTATTATTTTTCCACCAAACCTCAATGGTATTAATGGCTTCCGACAAATCAGCTGATGGGTTAATTAACAATCCGCAGTTGGCATCATTAACGATCGCAGTAATTGAGGGAAAACTACTGGCAATAACTGGAAGACCACAAGCCATATACTCGAATAATTTGACTGGGGTCGCTGCCACATATCGAGGCTCTGGTAGAAGGACTGCCAAACCTATATCGACATCATGATAAACTTGTGCGATCCGATCATATGGTATCCAGCCTACATATTTGATTAAACTTGTAATATCCTTCGCATAGTCAAAGAATTTCTGTTTTTCACTTTCTGGTGTGAATACTCCGGCTAGAATTAATCGAATAGGTATTCCCTTATCATGTAATATTTGAACCATATCGGCATAGATTAAAATACCTCGATCGACCGATAATCTGCCAGCATATATTAAGGATAAAGTGGGTCGTGTAAATACAGGGTTACTCTGTAGCGCCATCCTTTTTTCAGGATAGTGACCAAGGACAATCACATGATGATTTTGTTTTTGATAGATGGCGGATAAAGTGTCATCTACGGTCACTACTGCACTCGAGAGATGTGCTCCAAATTTTTCTCCTAAGTTGATAATATTATGCAATAGCCAGCCAATTATTCCCTGTACACGTGGCTTAACTAGCTCGGCATAATACTCGTGGGCATCATAGATGACTGGAATTCGATGAATTAGCCCAAACCATAACCCAGCTGGTAAAGTATCAAAATCATGGCAGTGAATTAATTGAGGCTTGATATCTTTAAGGTATTGCTGAATAGCTAGCCAAAACCTCGGAATTCGCGAAAGCTGGAGAAGTCCAATTCCATAGCTAGAAGGAATATTTTGGATCCGGATAACCGTTACTCCAGAAGGCAAGGTTTCCTCAGGTTTTAATTCCGCTTGTCGATCCCAACACAAAATAGTGATATTAAACCCAAAATTTTGTAGACTTACTGCTTCTTTGAGCACTCTGGGATCAGGTTTAAATGAGTTGGCTAGCAGCATGACAGTAGTATGCATGTTAAGGAGGTCTGCATTATATGTTTGATTTAGTGACAAAGACCCAACAACTGTATACTGAAATTAATAACATTTTTGAATATAACTGATTTGAACGAAAAAACAATCAGTTCGAACTCTGACTGGATTTTATAGGTTAAGAACTCAATAAATTTACAATCATCTCACTAGAGTGTCCGTCACCGAAAAGTTGTGAAGGTGGTAATTTTGGTGATTTATGCGTTCTTATTGCTGTAATAATTCTTTCTGTATCAGTACCAACAATCACATTCCAGCCACTATTCGTCGTTTCAACCCATTCAGTTTCTGGTCTCAATGTGATACATGGCACGCTAAAGAAGTAGGCTTCTTTTTGTATACCACCAGAATCCGTCACGATTAGTCTTGCATTCTGTTCTAGCATGAGCATGTCTAGGTATCCTACTGGTTCAATCGCATTTACATTCGGAGGAATGTTGATATGTTCTGCGTTTATTGTTTGTAAAGTACGCGGATGAATAGGGAAGACAATTGTTTCATCTACTCGATGGAAAGAAGACATAATAGCAGTTAGCACATCAGGTTTGTCTGTGTTATAAGGTCGATGGATGGTGACAAGTAAATAACCTTTTGGTATAAGCCCCAATTTAAGTAGTATTTTCGATCTCTGAGTAGCAATTCCCCCGAACTGTAGTGCCGCATCATACATCGTATCTCCCACCAGGTGGACACCCTTATGAATTCCTTCATGAACTAAATTATCTACTGCAGTTTGGGTGGGGCAAAATAATAATTCCGAGCAATGGTCAGTCAACACTCTGTTATGCTCTTCTGGCATCTCACGATTGAACGAGCGTAACCCGGCTTCAATGTGAGCTAATTTTATCTGTAATTTGACTGCTGCTAAGGCACCTGCAAGTGTGGAATTTGTATCACCATACACAAGCACAATATCTGGCTTGTGAGTCAATAGTACTGCTTCAATTCCAACCATCATCTGGCTGGTTTGTTGTGCATGGGATCGAGAGCGTACATTGAGGTTGATGGATGGTTTATTAATCCCCATTTCGTCAAAAAATATATCAGACATTTCATAATCATAATGTTGACCCGTATGTACCAGATATTCTTCATGTCCAGCATCCGCGATGGCCATACTTACTGGAGCTGATTTAATAAATTGGGGACGTGCACCCACCACAGAGACAATTTTCATAAGGCTTCAATTCATTGGTGAGATTTTTGAAATTCGACGATTGTGTCAACTATTCTAGACAACATTTCATCGGTCAGTTCGGGATAGATTGGAAGAGCGAGTGTTTCTCCGGCTGCGCTTTCACTATGTGGGAAATCCCCCAATTTGAACCCCATGTCACGAAAACTTTCCTGTAAATGAAGCGGAATAGGGTAGTATTTTTCGCTTCCAATTCCATGAATTTTTAGGTAGGATGATAGCTCATCCCGATATTTTGTGCGGATAATAAATAGATGATAAATGTGACGGCCAAAAATTGCTTCAATCGGGAGGACGATACCTTCCTTCAATCCGAATTCCTTAAGTGAAATTGATATCCCACCTTCATTAAATAATCGTCGGTATGTAGTTGCGTGTTTACGTCTGGTTTCAGTCCAATACTCCAAATGTTTGAACTTAACCCGTAGAACCGCAGCCTGAACGGCGTCCATCCTAAAATTGCCGCCTACCAAACGGTTATGATATTTGGGTCGCTGACCATGATTGCGGAGTAATGAAACTTTTTCTGCTAAAACAGAATCACTGCAAGTTACCAGACCGCTGTCGCCATAACCACCGAGGTTTTTGGATGGATAAAAGCTAAAGCATCCCAGGTGACCAATTGAGCCTGCCCTTTTACCCAAATAATCAGCACCTATTGCCTGGCAGGCATCTTCAATCACATATAAACCATACTTTTTTGCAACCTCAATAATTGGATCCATATTCGCCATCTGGCCTGCTAAATGGACGGGGAGAATGGCTTTTGTGCGCGTTGTGACCTTGAAGTCAATTTGCTCTGTTTGAATATTTAATGTCGCTGGGTCAATATCCACATATACAGGTATGGCACCCATACGAACGATGGAACCAGAGGTGGCAAAAAATGAGTAAGGTGTAGTAATTACTTCATCTCCTGGTTTGATTCCAATAGCCATCAATGATATCAGAAGGGCATCGGTGCCTGATGAAACACCAAATGCATATTCGCACTGACAATATTCTGCCAACTCTTTTTCTAAGGCTTCAACTTCAATACCAAGAATGAATTGCTGGCTCTCCAAAACACGATCAATAGCAGCTTGAATTTCCACTTTTATAGTTGAATATTGTGCTTTGAGATCTAGGATTGGTATTGGATTTGTATTCATTAGTTTATCGGCAAAGACTTATCCTCTGGCCAATCCAAACATCGTACAACACCGGGTTCCACCTCTTGATATCGCCAGCCTGAGTCTGGGCATATCAATATATTTGCATCAGAAGTTGGTTGTAATCGATGACCATGGCGACTCATCCATCCCTTTTGAATACCTGGGACACCGAGAATGAGTGCATAGTCTGGGACGTCATGTCGCACCACACTGCCCGCTCCAATGAAGGCGTAACAACCAATGGTAATGCCACAAATAATTGTTGCATTTGCTCCAATTGTGGCACCCCGACGTACAAGCGTTCGTTGGAACTCATTTCGGCGGACAATCTGTGAGCGAGGATTGAGGACATTGGTAAAGACACATGAAGGTCCACAAAATACATCGTCTTCCAGCTCAACACCTGTATAAACAGAAACGTTGTTTTGAATTTTTACATTATTTCCAATTACCACATTAGTCGCGACCATCACATTTTGGCCTAAAACGCAGCTTTCCCCAATTCTTGCACCTGACATAATATGACAGAAATGCCAGATTTTTGTTCCTTTACCGATGACATTTGGCTCGTCAATGATTGAGGTCGGATGGACGAAGTACTTCATTATCGTTTTCCTGCTAAAAATGGGTGGATTTTATCAGTGGGTTGAGAAATAGGAGCAGTCCGAATCCGATGGACCAATTCAATCGACGGGCGAGCATCCTCGATCCCAAATCCCTTCCCAGAAAGCGTTTCTTGATAAACGCGTGTGTGCAGATCGGTAAATCCTTCAGTGAATTCGACTTCCTGATCATCAATGGTAATTGATCGATACGTGTTTTGTCCACCGGTGATGACTGGAAAAGGCAAATCTCTCGGATCAATAGAAAGGTACCAACGTACATGCGCATGTTCCAAATCCAATGTACCGCTCATCCGTTCAGGATCTGAATGGTAGACATGCAAGTCTCCTGCTACTCCAAATAACCATATTAAAAGATCAAATAAATGAATACCAATGTTCGTAGCAATCCCGCCAGATTTTTCAACAATTCCTTTCCAAGAAGTGTGATACCAAGCCCCCCGAGCGGTTACGTAAGTTAGGACAACCTCATGTTGACCATTATCATCGTTCGAGTGTAATGCTTTGTATAAATCCATTAACGCTGGATGAAACCGTAGTTGAAGGACTGTATTTATTTTGCCATCGTATTCCGATTCTAATTCCTGGAGGGCATCCAAATTCCATGGATTGATTACTAAGGGTTTCTCACATATTGCATTGGCATGTACCCGTAATGCCAGGCGGCAATGAGCATCATGCAAGTAATTGGGGGAACATATACTAACATATTGGATACGATCTTCTTCACGACCGCGGCGGAGTTTTTCCAGATGCCGATCAAAACGTTCAATCTCGGTAAAATAACGGACATCAAAGGAATAATGATCAAGCATTCCAACCGAATCATTGGGATCAATCGCTGCTACGAGACGATTACCTGTATCCCGTATTGCATTAAGGTGTCGTGGAGCAACATAACCTGCCACTCCAATTATGGCGAAATTTAAAGGCATCCTAATCTCCTGAACTAGCAGCAGATATTTGGATCGTTCTAATTCTATCTTTACTAAAATGCGTCGTCAATGCCTATCTTGCACGCTTGATATAATTGTGATATCGTAACTTGTATTCTTAAATATAGGTGACCCAGCATGCCAACTAAATTAACCCAGCTCTGCCAAGGGGTAATGGAGGCTGCCTGGTTGGCAGCTGTAAGTGCAGTACCAATTTTCTTTAACATTTATTCAAGTCGTATCTTTGAACCAGATAAAATCACAATATTACGGTCACTGGCATTATTAACTCTGGCAGCTTGGACAATAAAGCTGGTTGATGAAGGGGGAATTAAGTGGAAAGCTCAGACAAGTGATACCTCCTTGATCAGGTATTTATGGAATTACCCAATGATTGCCCCGGTAATTGGGCTAGTGATCGTTTATATTGTTTCAACAATCTTCTCAGTCACACCTTCTATAAGTTTCTTTGGGTCGTATCAGCGGTTACAAGGAACATACACAACCTTTTCGTACCTGGTCATCTTTATTTCGATAATTTCAAACCTTCGTACCCGAAGCCAGATCAATCGACTAATTACTACGGTGATTCTAGCAAGCTTACCGGTTTCGTTATATGGATTGTTACAAAGGTATCAAATTGATCCCATCCCTTGGGGTGGAAATGTTTCGATAAGAATCGCTTCCAACATGGGAAACTCAATCTTCGTAGCTGCATATCTGATCATGGTATTTCCATTGACCATTGGTCGGATTGTAGAAGCTTTCAAGGCAATACTTGTAGAAAATGACACTGCTATCGGATCAGGATTAAATTCATCAAAACAGATCATTCGAGCAACAGTTTATGTATTCATTGGGGCTTTAGAATTGATCGCGATTTATATGAGCGGCAGCCGTGGTCCGCTTCTTGGTTTGATGGCGGGGTTTTATTTCTTGATGCTCTTATTATCCATCTACTGGCGAAAACGTTGGCTGACCATTTTTATTGTTGGCTTGGCCCTTGTTGGGGCAGCATTTTTAGCTGTTTTCAATATGAACAATGGACCACTTGAAGCTTTAAGGAAATCCCCAGCCATTGGTCGATTTGGGAATCTTTTGAATCCGGAGAGCAATAGTGCTTTGGTACGTCAATATATATGGGAAGGGACTGTCAAACTGGTGGGGATTCACGAGCCCATTAAATTTCCAGATGGGAGCTCTGATAAATTTAATATTCTGAGAACTTTGATCGGTTACGGACCTGAATCAATGTATGTTGCGTATAACCAATTCTACCAACCTGAACTCGGTCAAGTCGAAAAACGGAATGCGTCACCAGACCGCGCTCATAATGAGACATGGGATTCGATTGTTATAACGGGCATTTCAGGACTGCTGGTTTATTTATCTATATTTAGCTCTGTATTTTATTATGGATTAAAATGGCAGGGATTGATTAATAATAATCGAAACAAGTATTTCTTTTTTAGCTGTTTGATTGGTGGGGGTGTAATTGGTGCGGTTACTCTGATCATATTGAAGGGAATTGAATTTTTGGGGGTTGGCTTACCTTTTGGGATGATTGTTGGAGTTGTTCTCTACCTCACGGTGTACGCGTTATTATCGTTTTCAAAAACTGACGAAATTGAACAAAATAATCCTTATTCATTATTATTGATTGTATTATTTGCAGCAATCATTGGTCACTTTGTGGAAATTAACTTTGGTATCGCCATTGTTACCACCCGGACATTATTTTGGACATATTCTGGGATGATACTTGTTGTTGGCTTTGTTACCCCCAAATTGAACATGTTAAACACTCAAGCACTACCATCAGAAGATACTAACGAAGTAAAAAATCATTACATGAGTAGGAAAAAAGAGAAAGCAGGTAGTAGAAGAACACACCGAAATATCGATCGAAATTGGCGGCCAATCATTAGAGATATACCCGAATGGGCCAGAAATGGATTTATTGGTGCGGTTATCGTCGGAATAATCATTACAACTTTAGGGTTTGATTATATAACCAACACAGTGCATTCTACGTCATATATAGTCATTATTATCAACTCATTAACCCGCTTGGCAAAACAAGACAACGCGGTTTCTTTGGGTATATTGTCTTTAATCTTAACCACCTGGATTGCAGGAACCTTACTATTCGCAACAGAAAACGATGACAACCCAAATTATCGCACTTGGATGCAAAACTTGGGGATTATGGCAGTTGTTTCAATTTCAATTGGAATTCTGTTTTGGATATTACACAGTATTGGTCTAGCTAAAATAGCAGCTTTTACCCCAACGAATCAAAATGATGTTATTACAGAAGTAAATAGTATTGGTTCCCTGTTGACTAAATATTATTTATACATATTTATGATCATTTTATTGGTTTCATTCATCCTGCCGAAGGAATGGCCAATCCGAAGAATGTCTACAAAATCATTTAACTTTTTTTGGTTACCAGTAGCATTGCTCTCTTTATTCATGATTACAAATCTCTCTAATTTAAAGGTAATCCACGCGGATATTACCTTCAAAATGGCAGACCCATACGCGAAAAATGGTCAATGGGAAGTGGCGACGTTTCTATATAAGCGGGCATTAGAACTTACCCCCAATGAAGATCATTACTATATATTCCTTGGGAGGAGTTATTTGGAGCAGGCGAAAATTACAGATTCCACGACGGACCAGGATAACCTTGCATTGCAAGTGGAAAAAGACCTTAAAAAGGCTCAATCGATCAACCCATTGAACACAGATCATACCGCTAATCTAGCTCGCTTGTACAGTTGGTGGGCTGGTAAAGCGACAAATACTCCTACACGCGCAGATCGAGCACAAAAAGCTTCAGATTATTATGCGACTGCAATTATGTTGAGTCCTAATAGTTCTACTCTCTGGGACGAATGGGCTGTTTTATACATGCAAGTGATTGACCAACCACAACAAGCATTAGACCGGTTACAACACGCACTGGTCCTGGATTCAAGCTATAGTTTCACACAGGGATTGCTAGGTGATTATTATTTAAAAATCGCTAACACCTCAAGTGATACGACAATAAAAGAAAATGCATTATTGACCGCAGCAGGGTATTACCGTAACGCCGCAGAAGTTACTAAAATAGGCGACACAACTTCGAAGGCAAGTTATTTGGTATCCCTTAGTAATGTTTATATCATGATGGCAGGAATTGACCCTGAGAATATTGATCCTAAGCAATTACAGCAAGCAATTAATGTGTTACTCGAATCGATCGATGCTGGTTTAAGTTCTAGTGACCTTTGGAAAGTGCAAGAAGCAATTGCAAAGTTGTACCTACAAGTTGGAGATAGAGAAAATGCTCAATATTATGCAAATCAAGCCTTAATCAGTGCTCCCGCATCAGCGACCAATAGGATTCAGGATTTAATTACACAAACTCAATCATTACCATGAAGGAACTACTAGATAGTTCGGAATATTTTCCTTGGCGTACACAACTTTTCTGCCACTAATTATCGCCCTGCTCGTTAGTCTTTTGCTTGTGCCAGTTGTGCGGTGGTTTAGTTTTCGTATGAGACAGGTAGCTTTACCCCGGGCAGAACGATGGCATAGGCAGCCGACACCGACCCTTGGTGGAATTGGTATATTCATTGCATTTGCGGTCTCCATCTTGGCCTTTCAGTTGACAAATCCGAGCCAGAACCTCTTATTTGAGCGATGGAGTATTTTTATAGGAATCCTGCTTATGTTTTCTATCGGGCTGTATGACGATTTTAAACACATAAATCCTCCAATAAAGCTAGTTTTTCAAATTCTTGCTGCCACATTAGTTATTTTTTTTGGCAACAATACCATCGACTTTTTTCGGTGGCCGATCGCAAATATTATTCTGACTTTCTTTTGGCTGGTAGGAATCACCAACGCGATTAATTTACTAGATAATATGGATGGATTAGCCGGGGGGGTGGCTTTGATCACTTCAATTTTCCTTTCAGTTTTCTTCTGGAAAACTGGTCTTTCAGAATTATTAGTTGTATCATTGGCACTCGCTGGTAGCATTCTTGGATTTTTAGTATTTAATTTCCCCCCTGCCAAGATATTTATGGGTGATAGTGGATCCATGGTTCTGGGTTTTTCACTTGCTGCATTGGCAATTGCAAGAAGGACTCAAGCCTCGAATATTTTTGCAATCGTGGGTGTACCCACTTTGGTTTTCCTTTTACCGATATTAGATACCGGTCTAGTCGCAATTACGCGAATACTTAGAGGACAATCTCCTGCAATAGGTGGGACTGATCACACTTCTCATCGTTTAGTCGCCTTCGGTTTGTCTGAGCGTCAGGCTGTGCTTGTCCTGTATGGCATAGCGATAATCTCAGGAATGGCATCCATTGGTCTCGAAGCATGGGATTATGATCTTAGCCTGGTACTCATCCCAATCCTATTGATCATGCTCTCTTTGTTTGTAGCTTATTTAGCCAGAATGAAAGTGGTTGTCACCGAACAGAATAATCAAAGTTGGCTGACCAAGTGGATTATAAATCTTACATTTAAGCGTAGGATATTCGAGCTGTTCTTTGATCTGTTACTGATCGGGGTAAGTTATTATCTCGCATTTTGGACACGCTATGGGCTTAATATGACCTCGACGAGTATGAGTCTATTCTTACAGTCATGGCCAATTGCTCTGGGGATAACATACGGATTGTTTTACCTTTTGGGCGTCTATCGGGGTATGTGGCGATATATCGGTATCAATGACCTGATGCGCTATGTTGGGGCAGCGATATTATCTGGTGGGTTCTCGTGGGTGATCATAAAATTGGCTTTTCCTAGACAGCCATTTACTGGAGACGTCTTTTTATTATTTAGCTTATTTATCCTTATTGGTTTGGCGGGATCTCGTTCCTCTTTTTTGATATTGGATAGAATTTATACTCAGCAGATAAAAAGAAATCAGAAAGAAAACGTACTGTTATACGATGCTGCAGATGCGGGTGAGATTGCACTCAGGTGGATTTTGAGGAATCCCTCCATTGGCTATAGTGTCGTTGGATTTTTAGATGATGATTCGCTGAAGTGGGGGAGCAATATTCATGGGGTCGATATCCTCGGAGATATGGCTGATCTTGAAAAGTACATACAGGAAAAACAAGTGAGTGGCGTGATAGCAACGTCTGAAAATTTATTAAGTTCTACCACAGGGCAGAAATTAATCTCATCTTGCCGAGAATATGGGGTATGGGTGCGAGTCTTGCGTTTAGATTTCGAGCTGATTGAATAATATATTCAGGATATGCCTGTTACGTTCATAAGAATAATTATTTGCTGCTCCCGATACAAATTATTGAAAGAGAAGATGGTTAAGCGGCTTAGACTACCCAATTATGTTTGCAAAATTACCTAATTGGTAAAAAAGTATTGGCAGGTGTCAGTTATTATCTTTTAGCCTTGAATATTTAACCCAGCCAGCTGTCCGCAGCCAGCTTGAATATCAATCCCCCGCCGTAATCGGATGCTACATGGAATACCAGATTGCTCCAGTATGCTTTGAAACGCTACCGCCCTTTGGTGAGTGGAAGCATGCCCCCCATACTTTTGAGTAGGATTTAATGGGATCACGTTGACATGGCATAAAATAGAACCACCCATGCGGAAAGAATTTAATCTTTGAGCTAGCTGGTTTGCTTGTTCGGGTGTATCGTTCACCCCCTGAATGAGTGCCCATTCAAAGGATAGCCGCCGGTGAGTTAGCTGAATATATTCGAGGCAGGCTGATAATAGCTGATTCAAAGGGTATTTTTGATTAATCGGTAACAATTGCGAGCGCAGATCATCATCTGCTGCATGCAGAGAGATTGCGAGATTGATTTGTGAGTGTTCCTGAGTGAATCGGCGAATTCCGGGTACCAATCCAACCGTCGAGATCGTAAATCTGCGGGCACCGAGATTGAAGCCTAGTGGGTCGTTCAATCGTCGAATAGCAGCCATAGTAGCATCATAATTATGGAACGGTTCTCCCATCCCCATTACTACAATATTAGTTACCTGTTCATTCACCAACGACAGCTTGTGCGCATAATTGAGCACTTGCTCTATAATCTCACCACTCGTTAATTGCCTTTTGAAACCCATTTGGCCAGTGGCGCAGAATATACAACCCATGGCACAACCTGCCTGGGTTGAGATGCATATTGTGCGGCGTTTGGCATATCGCATCAATACCGCTTCAACGGTCTGACTGCCCATGATGGAGAATAGCGTTTTTATCGTCTCTCCATCCGATGATTCCTGTTTTCTGAGTGGTTGAAGACTAATAAAAGATGGTCGGTCATCAATTCCCGTTTTATCATGGGAAAAACTATCGCTAAGTTTTTGTCGTAATGATTTGGGTAAGTGGGTAAATTCTTCGGAGGAACTCCATAACTTGCGGTATAACCCCTCCCAGAGCTGGATTGCACGATATTCAGGCTCGTCCCACGACTTTAATAAATCGCTGAGCTCCTCAATGCTTAGTTCATAAATACTGGCTGTTTTTTGCATTACAAATCCTGAAAGCGACTGAGAACCATCGATAATCTTTATTGCCAATCCAATTTTATTAGGCTTTCTAGATCGTTTACAATGATGTCAGGGGCGGGTCGCCAGGCATTGGCTTGATCGCTATTTGTGACCCCAGAAAGTACCAAAGCAGTACAGCAACCAAGCAATTGGGCTCCCGCGATATCTGTTTCTGGCCTATCTCCAACCACCAAAGTATTTTCTGACGGAATTTGAAGACGTTCCAATGCGATCTGGTACATGGTTGATTCCGGTTTTCCGACAATGATCGGTGATACATCACTGGCTGTGGTTAATGCTGCCAGGATGGATCCAGCTCCTGGAATTAAACCTTGTGGGGTTGGGAAGGTACGATCTGGATTTGTGCCAATAAATGGCACCCCTGACCGAAGCAATAAGGTAGCAGATTTTAGTTTCTCAAAGGTCAGCTTGCGATCCATTCCAACGATGACTGCCAGTGCGCCAGCCTCAGAATGATAAAACCCTTGTTCGGCACATGCTTCAATGATGCCTTGTTCACCAATAATATAGACAGGACCACCGTTCGGAAAATGCTTGATTAAATAATAAGTGGCTGCTGTGGCAGAATTGATGACCTGCCATGCTTCCGCATTAACCCCGAAGGAGGAAAGAACTTCTACATATTGTCTTATGGTTCTTGTGGCGTTGTTGGTGGCATAAATAACCTTCCAACCTATCCTATTGATTTCTGCAAATATGGATCGTAGATCGCCAATGGCTTCACCCCCACGCCATAAAACGCCATCCATATCCAGGATAAGCGCTTGGATGCTTCGTCGAGTTATTTCTGTTGTAGACAATTTATTTTTCTGGTCTTATGACTGATACGGATAAAAAATCAGGATGTACTCGGAAGACATATACTTATTCATTGCCCTCTCCGAGTACATCCTTGTAATTACTCATACAGTCTTTGAGTTATTTAAGACCCGTTGTACTTTAGTTACTTACTTTTTTGTGTCTTTTCCGGTGGTGACTCGAGAACCTGGTCAACAATGCCATAGTCGACCGCACCTTTGGCATCCATATAAAAATTACGATCTGTATCCTTCTCAATCGTTTCCACGGATTGCCCTGTGTGGAAGGAAAGGATTTGATTCAGTCTGGTCTTCAAACGCAGGATTTCACGCGCTTCAATCTCGATATCTGTCGCTTGCCCTTGTACTCCACCTAAAGGCTGGTGAATATGTATGGTTGCGTGTGGCAAGGCATAGCGCTGACCTTTGGTACCAGCGGTTAAAAGGACAGTGCCAAAGGAAGCAGTTACCCCCACAGCTACAGTACTGATCGGGTTGGTGATCATCTGCATTGTGTCATAGATCGCCAAGCCTGCATAGACCTGTCCACCTGGAGAGTTGATGTACATTGAAATAGGAGCTTCGCGATCTTCTTGATTGAGGAATAATAACTGTGCAACGGTCAGGTTTGCGATCTGATCGTTTATTGGGGTACCTAGGAATACTATTCGGTTCTTGAGTAATAGTGAGAATATGTCATAGGCACGTTCGCCTCTCCCACTTGTTTCAATGACCATTGGTACGAGGGATAAAGGATCATTTAGGTTCATTCTTTTCCGCCTTCTTGGTTGTTCTTTTCTTTTTAGGTTTTTCTATGATATCTGCAGCTGGGGTTTCTTTGTCTGCTACAGTGGATTCAATTTCTGTTGCTTTTTCATCTTTCTCGCCACGCGATATGGCTTGCAGATAAGCCCAGGTGTGCTGGACCAATAAATCTGCTCCGATATTACCGATCATGCCACGTACAAACTCATTTGTCAGCGTCTTACGAGCTTTGTCAGCAGGCATCATGCGGCCGAGCTCATCCAAGGTGCGCATAGATTCGCTCTCCAATTCAGAATTTTCCACATGAATATTTTCCGCCTTCGCAATTTCAAGTAATACCAATGTGCGCTTTAGCCGTTCTTCAGCGATTGGTTTTGTTTCAGTTCGTAAAGCCGAAGCATCGATCTTTCGCATCTTTAAGTACGTTTCCATATCCAACTTTTGCTGAGCCAGGCGGTTTTCAAGCTGCTGCAGATATAAATCAATCTCGCGGTCCAACATTTGGGGAGGATATTTAATAACGGTTTCTTTGAGCATTTCCTGCATAATTTTGTCGTTATATTTGTTATCGTAATCTTCCTTGGCTTGATTCTCAAGGGATTTTCGGACATCATCGAGTAAAGCAGCCAGGTTCTCGTACTGCTCGCCAATAGTTTGCGCGAACTCATCCGATAATTCAGGGAGAATTCGTTTCTTGATTTCTTCCACTTCTACCTGTATTTCAGTTTCTTTTCCACGTAAATTTTTAAAGTCCGAGCCTTCAGGATAGGTATAAGGAAATATTATTTCTTCCCCTTTAGTGAGTCCGAGCAATTTCTGAGAGAACCCCGGGAAAGGCCATTCTGCTTTATTATCTTCTTTTGAGGAGGATATCACTACCGGCATCCGTCTATCATTGACAAGGGTGGGGATCTCACCTTCTGCAGGCTGAACTCGTTTTATGCTAAGCTTTAAATAAACTTGATCCCCTTCTTTTGCGGGTTGGTCTGAGGGCTCAAGGATGACCTGTCTCTCACGTAAGTCATCCAGTACTTTATTGATGTCTTTCTTCGTGATCGATTTTAATTTATATGTGATGCGAATCTTATTGAAATCTCCCAAAGTAACTTCCGGCTCAAGAGGGACGATAAACTCGAATGTGGGTGGATCAAGTTTAGGCATATTCTCGAGTGATCCTGGACCATAGGGT
>JBAPSY010000086.1:0-10983 GCA_049281855.1 Anaerolineales bacterium | reverse complement strand
CATCTGCCATCCCTGGTTCGACACCCAAACCTACTAATGCCAAAATTCCTTTTTGTTCCCACTGTTTCGTACGCTCAAATTGATAATCACCTAATTTAATTCCACATTTATTAAACGGGTCAGTTGGATGTGGCGCAGAAAGGGTCATTGCCATATCCATATAATTACATCCATAACTGAATGCCGCTTCAAAGATAGGAACATTGAATATTGGATCGCAGGCATTCATTATCATATTGACCTTATACTTGTCCGCTAATGCCACGATTTGTTCCATATGCTTGGCATCCACTTTTGTTACTGGGAACCGTTTCTCATCACCCAGTTTCGACTGCACTTCTTTCGCACGCACAAGATTGTAATCAGCTAGGACAAGCTGCTCTACCCACGGATGAGGCTTAGCAATCATTGCCATCGCTTCCCCCACACCTCCTACCCCGACAAGCAATACTTTCATATATACTCTCCTATCAAAATAAATTTGTCAAAATTAATAACATCAGTCACGGCAATTTGTCATGGCAATGATCTTATTAATTTACTAATTTCTAGATTGGTATTTTATTATAGCCCAACCCCGGAGTTCAACCGAACTTCCAGGGTTAGGCGGTATTACCTTTCCGTTTACCTTGATTTAAAATCAGTCCACAAACTATCGTACAAAGTTGTAGCGTCACCAACATCTACAATTGGTTTGGAATTTGCCAGGAATGTATCATCAGGGTAGGTGCCTGAAAAAGCCATATAACTCTCATAAAGTGCGGGATCATCGGTCTTGAGTAAATCCAGGGCAGCCTTATTCGGGTTGGAGTATGGAAATTCCTTGGTAATCAAAATGCTTTGTTGCGGATCAAGTACCCAATCTAGAAATAGCAGCGCTGCATCCTTGTGTGGTGCACCCTTTGGAATCGCCAGGTTATCAAACCAGATTGTGC
The DNA here is from genome assembly GCA_049281855.1 of Anaerolineales bacterium. Taxonomy (GTDB): domain Bacteria; phylum Chloroflexota; class Anaerolineae; order Anaerolineales; family UBA4823; genus FEB-25. The sequence goes on along the minus strand of JBAPSY010000086.1, from coordinate 10,048 downwards.
ATCCCTCCGTGGGGCAGATATATACGACATTAGGATCTTCTTGATATGCAAGTGAAGCATTACCGTTATAGACTAATCCAGCCCACGCTTCCCCACTAATTATTGCAGTCTCAGGTGCATCACTATCGAATTTGAGGATATTCGACTTTAACTCGATCAATTTTTGCTCAGCCTGGTTCAATTCGATTGTATTCATTGAGTTACGATCAAAACCCAACACCTGCAACGCCATACCCATTACCTCGCGCTCATCATCGAGAAACACCAAGCGCCCTTGATATTCAGAATCCCATAAATCGGCCCAACTCTTTGGTTCAGATGGAACAAGGGTTTTATCATAGACCAAAGCAGTAGTACCCCACTGGTAAGGGATGGAGTATTTATTGCCAGGATCATAATTACGGTTAATAAAGCGCGTATCTAAATTGACAAAGTTCGCAAGTTTGCTCACATCAATTGTTTCTAGCATATCTTGCTTTATCATAATCGCGACTGTGTAATCACTGGGTATGATCACATCATAACCAGATGCTCCTGCTTGTAATTTTGCCAGCATTTCTTCATTGGATGAATAGGTGTCATAATTGACTGTGATCCCATATTTCGCCGAAAAATCGTCCAACATTTGCTGTGGGACGTATTCAGACCAGGCATATAGGTTCAATGTATCGGATTTCTGAGTTCCACCACAGGCAGTCAAGATCATAGACATTACGAGAATTAAAAAGCAAAACACACGAATATTCTTCATCTTTTCTCCTTTTTTATTGTGTCTGGTTTATGCTTTCTTCCTTTGTGCTATCTGCCCGATGACTAATAATATGAAAATTATTAAAACCCATATGGTTGATAATGCATTGATTTCTGGCGTGACCGCAGTTTTTACCATGGAAAAGACTCTAAGAGGTAAGGTTGTAGAACCCGGACCTGCTGTAAAATAAGTAATCACATAATCATCCAGCGATAATGTTAAAGCTAACATTGCGCCAGAAAGTACACCCGGAAGAATTGTTGGAAGAGTGACGCGCCTGAATGTTGTTATCTCGTTTGCACCCAAGTCCATCGCAGCCTCATCGATGGCTTTATCATAACCATGCAACCTCGCTCTGACTACCAGTGCAACAAACGGTATATTAAATGCAATATGCGATAAGGCAATTGTAGTCAACCCTAATGTGAAATTTATCATAACAAAAAAAACTAACAATGATATCCCCATAACCACTTCAGGGATGACAATCGGAATATACATTACGGTCTCAGACGTATTATAAAAAGGAAACCGATATCTATGCATCGCCAGGGCTGCCATAGTTCCAATAATGGTCGCCACCACCGTAGAGATGACCGCGATCAAGAGCGTATTTCGGGTGGCTAAAAATATCTGCGCATCATTGAATAATACTTCATACCAATGAAGGGTGAATCCTTCCCATCGAATATTCAGCTTTTGTGTATTAAAGGAGAATGCGATCAGGATCAAGATTGGAGCATAGATAAATCCATAGACAATGACTGAGTAAACTCTTAACCACAGTGAGGGTTTCTTCTCACTCATATCAGTAGCTCCTCACCAAACCCAGCCTTTCGTGTGTAATATAACGTTAATACCATAGTCATAACCATCAGTACCATTGATGCTGCTGCACCAAAGGGCCAATCTCGGGCTGTCAAAAATTGGTTTCGAATGACGTTCCCTATTAGTATCGTCTTTGCTCCGCCAAGAATATCAGGGACTACAAACATGCCCATCGCGGGGATAAAAGTCAAGATCGTTCCGGCAATCATTCCAGGTACGCTAAGTGGCAAGGTGACCCTGAGAAATGCCTTCCATGGTGGCGCACCCAGGTCAGCTGCTGCTTCTAGAAGTGAATTTTCAATCTTTTCCAGTGATGTATATAAGGGGAGCACCATGAATGGTAAAAACTCGTAAACCATACCAATAAGGACTGCTGTCGGTGTATATAATAGATTTAGTGGTTCTTGGGTGAGGTGGAGCCATTGCAGTAATGAATCGAGTAACCCACCAGACCTTAAGATGATCATCCAGGCAAAAATTCGAATGATGAAGTTTGTCCAGAAAGGAAGAAGGATCAAAAAAAGTAGTAACGACCGTTGTTTCACTGGAGCGTGCGCTAGAAAGTAAGCCAGAGGATAGCCTACTAAGATGCAAATTACAGTCGTACCAACCCCCACACCTAACGAAAATATCATTACCTTACCATAAAGAGCATCAAAGAGCCGGGTATAGTTCGTCAGGTTTAGCCTAACCTCAACCTGCCCATAAGAACCCCGAGATAGAAAACTCAACCCCGTCACTAATATCAATGGAAGTACAACCAGAATAAAAAGATAGATGTTTGCTGGAGAAATAAGGAACAATCCTTGTGCCCTTGAGTTTTCTCTCAACAATCTCGTGAGAGAAAATTTGACTTTTGGTCTTTCATTGATCTTCTCGGAGATCATACGATATCCTCCGGCAGCACGAGGGTATTCTCAAATGGGACAAAAATTCGTACCGCATCACCAGCAGAATAATACGCTTCTGGATCTAATGTGGAAATTGCATTTTGTTCCCATACCTTCATTCGAACCCCGGTCCCCAATTCTAATATCACACGTGTATCTGAGCCAATATATGCAGTAGTAGCTACTCTACCCTTTAGTAGGTTTTCTGTACCTTTAAGGTTGGCTACCTCTGAACCATCATCATCAACCAGTTGCATTTTTTCTGGTCGAATCGAAACTACGACTGCCTGCCCAACGCTTAAGTGTCCAATTCCAATCCCTTTAATTTCCTGTGCAGGCGTTGAAATTTCTACTACCACTCTATCTTTATCAATTGCGTTCACTTTACCAGATAAGAAATTTGTCTCTCCGATAAAATCTGCAACAAAACGGCAGTTGGGACGTTCATAAATCTCAACTGATGAGCCAATTTGTAGTGCTTTACCTTTGCTCATCACAGCTATCCGATTCGACATGGTCAGTGCTTCTTCTTGGTCGTGGGTGACATATATAAAAGTAATTCCCACCTGCTCCTGCAAAGCCTTTAATTCTAGCTGCATTTCTTTGCGCAGTTTTAAGTCCAAGGCACCAAGAGGTTCGTCAAGTAAAAGCACTTCGGGTCTTTTTACCAAAGCGCGTGCCAGCGCAATGCGCTGCTGCTGACCACCGGATAATTGTTTTGGTTTACGCCGTCCCATGCCAGGAAGTTTAACCATTTCCAGCGCTTCGTTAACGCGGCGCGATATTTCATCCTTTGGAACCTTCTCCATTTCTAGTCCAAAAGCTACGTTTTGAAAAACTGTCATATGCTGAAATAAAGCGTAGCTTTGGAATACCGTATTAACAGGGCGGAGGTATGGTGGTTTACGCCCCATTTTTTCTCCATCGATGACGACTTCACCGCTTGAAGGCCATTCAAATCCTGCCATCAATCGTAGCGAGGTGGTTTTTCCGCATCCAGATGGTCCCAATAATGAGAAGAATTCGCCGTGATTTATCTGGATGGAAACATGGTCAACCGCATTGACCTGTCCACCTTCGGGTGTCGGAAATATTTTTACAATATCATGAAATTCGACTGCGAACTCACTTTTCATAAGCTTTTGCTTACATCTCGTAGAGTGTCTTCAAGTCGATTTAACACCACGTCTATCTGTTCATACGTTATTACCAGCGGGGGCTCGATGCGAATGGTTTGAGCACTAGTGAGTGTTCCTGCGACCAAAACACCACGTTTAAACAAACCAGCTGCGATTTTGTATCCAACATCCGGATTATGGAAATGTTGCCCAATTAACAATCCTTTACCAGTGATGCTGTGATATATATGAGGGTACTGCCTAGCAAGTTCTTCCAGTTTTGGGATGAGGTACTCCCCTTTTGCAGCTGCCTGTTCCCATAATTTATCGCGTAACGTGATATTGATGGCTGCTATCGCTGCACTACATGCCAATGCACCACCCCCTGTAGTTGTAGTGTGGATGAATGGATTGGGGAACATCATACACTGCCAGATTTCTTCAGTTGAGCAAAATGCGCTCACCGGCATAACACCACCACCTAATGATTTTGCCAATGCAATAATATCTGGTTCCACCCCCCAATGGTCTACGCCCCAGAGTTTACCCGTACGCCCAAAACCCGTCTGTACTTCATCTGCAATGAGTAGAACTCCATATTGTTTGGTCAATTCTCGAATGCGTGGCCAAAAATCATCAGGGGGTACAATCGCTCCAGCCTCACCTTGAATCGGTTCCATCAAAACAGCGGCAATATCAATTCCAACTTTTTGGGAAATATCTAATTGCTGTTCGACAGCATCAGCATCACCAAATGGTACATGATAGACTGGACCACCATAGAGTGTCCCCACGGGTGTACGATAATCTGATTTTCCTATCATGCTGAGCGAACCCATGGTTTTACCATGAAATGCCTTAAGCGCAGCAATAAAACCATTTTTATGGGTATACATCTTCGCAAGCTTAATGCAGCCTTCAACGGCTTCTGTACCGCTCGCTGCAAAAAAACTATACTTGATATCACCAGGGGTTATCATCGCTAATAACCGGGCTAAGACGCCGCGCAATGGATCGATCAATTCCTGGCTCGGCATTGGAGAACGACTCAGTTGAGCCTTTACATTATCAATCACTTCAGGGTGACCCCACCCAAGGTCCATCATCCCATATCCACCCAGGCAGTCTATATATTCTCGCCCTAGAACATCCCTAAAAACTGCACCGGTCCCGCTCCATTCGACAGAAGCCCAGTCACCCGCCTCAGTGATGGATTTGCGATAATCTAGCCACCCTCGATTGAAATGTTCGGCAAAATTATGCTTGGATTCTTCGATGATTGCTTTTGCTTCATCCTCAGTTACGCTTGTCTTATGAATAATATCAATCCAACGTTGGGCGAAAGCCATCGCCTCTTCATGCGATTTGCTCATGGTATTTTTCCCTTTTTCGTCTTTTATTCCCAATCAGATACTTCTTTGTACCAAATCTTGCTCGTGCCGCTCTTTGCTCGTCCTTTCCATTTACCTGATTTAGGTTCCATTTCTATTATTTCAATTATCGCTTCAGCGTTTTCCTTAACTAAAATTCGATCCATGTCTGAAAGAGCAGGCACACCATTAACAGCAGCTTGTACTTTGTTAAGATTCATAACTGAAGTGTAATAAAATCCCCAATCATCCGACATTATTTTTGCTACATACCTTAAATTTATTTTTTGATTATCATCTTCGCCAATTTGCGCAGCTAAAAGGAGTAACATGGCATCCTTCAAATCTTTGTCATTGATTTCTACGATTTGAAGTTTTTGGAGTAATAAGTCTGTTAGGGATACACAATAAGGATGTATCTCAAGTCGGTTACGATAGTCGATAGGATGGTTATAGTCCAGTTTATCGAAAAACACATCGATCATGGGAATACGATCTCCAAAGTAGATGTGGCGATTACCTCCACTCATCATTGCAGCGCGTTTTTCTAATTCATATCCCTGCTTTTCGAAAAATAGCACGATTTTCCCACGATTTTTACTATAGGAAGCGTAATCAATATCAGTAAATATTCTTTCACCAAGACGTTCCATTCTACGATACAAGTCGACATGATCTGGGAAATAAAAATGCAAGGCGATAGGGCCCATCACCCTGAGTATTAATCCTTGTTTCTGGGCTTCATCAGTTAATTTACGAGCTTCATTTAGATATTCTTCAGGTTTTGGATACTCCTCCATCGGAATATCTTTGGGCAAGCGAAACTTTTTTACCGGTAACATGATCCTATCTCCTATCCGGAAGTGAACACATAATCCTTTACTTTACCTTTTTCCAACACAATCATGGCGCCTTTCAAAATACCCTCAGAATATTCAGATCCGGGATTGATGATCAATGTACGTTTTATTTTTTGGGCACCGCGAGATTCATGAATATGACCATGTAGGCCGATAAGCGGTTGGTATTTTTCTATCATTTTTGCAACTGCGCGACTGCCGACGTGAATTTTACGGTCAGCTGCTTGAACTAAATCCTTGGACAATTCTGGTGCCAAATCCAGAGCGAATCCGTATGGGGGTGCGTGGAAATTAAAAATCGCATTTGATTTATCTTTTACTTTTGCCACTAACTCTTCGAGCATAGGTTCCAATTCTTCGTCTGTTTTCTCTCGCGGTGTGTTCCAAGGTGTTGGATTTGCCCAAGAGAATGTGATCATCTCATGGTCGCCAACCATCACATTTTTATTATTGCAATTTACAATTGCTTTTGAATCTTCGATGATCTGGTCGACTTCAAAATGGTCGTCGTTTCCAGGAGCCATGTACACTTTGTAACTAGTTCCAGCCAAACGTTCATCAGCCAGAGCTATCCATTCTCTTAATCGGGAAATCATCAATTCTTTGAATAGTAGATCAACCTTTTTAGGATCATATTTAAATATCCTAAATTCTTCAGGTGTCTGATGAACCCAATAATAGCCCAACATTTCGATGGTTTTTTTTAGTTTATCCATCTCATCCTGAGTACCAACATCAATATGCGTTCCCATCAATGTCGTTTCCCATCCCCCAGTAGCTTTCTCAACTAAGGGTACCAAGACTTTACCAGTTAAATCTCCTAAAAGGATCCCCACATCCACATTATAGACTTTCAGAGCGTTTAAATACTTTCTATAACATAAATTCGATCCATGGATATCTGTCACAAAGAATATTTTTATCGCATTACCCATTCACAACTCCTCAATGATTAAGGACTTACGAGGGACGAAGAATAATCCCTTCGTCCCTCGATAAGAACTTCATTCCAATATTAATCTGGAGGTAATTCTCCAAAAGTCATGCTTATGTCGACACCAACTTGCTTGTTGCGATTCTTCCAATAGAAATACCACCCGATACCAAGGAGCCATACCACTGCGTATAGTATGAGTGATCCTATTGCTAATCCTTCCAGATCGGGCATGACGATAAAGAAGTAGAAGAGAATGGCTAGGTAAACTAGATTGAAGAACGCTCCTATGGTTACAACTGGAATACCTAGAATCTTCCATCCTTTGTAGGGTGAGGCATCCCATATTTGTCGAGCTCTCTTGGAGAATGGGAATATAGCCGCTGCAATTGCAGTAATACCAAACACAGATACGATCTCCATACCGGTCACGGACAAACCTTCCATCGGGTTACCCCTGAAGGCATACAAAGCGATACCAAGCTCACCCAACACAAAGCACAAGATGTGGTTCTTAACTGGCGATGCCCAACGATAGTCAATATCAGCAAACCACTTGGGTCCCATCCGGTCCATACCCCAAGCGAACAAGATACGTGGGAATGCTAGGTAAGAAAGGGCAACCCACCACAGGTTAAAAAGCATAAAGGATAGTGCCATCATAAACACAATAAACTTGTTTTGAGTGATCACCGCTGCCAGCCCTACAAAATTAGGTGCCCATGGGAGAGCATATCCAGCTAATGCCTCCCCACTATTATCGACCCATGCGGTGGCAGATAGGAACTCAAATCCGACCGTCCGATACAGTACAATGGCCAACCAAAGCATAAAGAAAGCCGGCACTAGGATAGCGGACAGGTTTGCCAGGATGATTGTTTTATCGGGCCGCTTAACTTCACCTGCTATGAAAGTAATGCAGTATGAATAAGCAAATAACCATGAGCCAGCAACCATCACTCCCAATGTATCAAACCAGTTCCAGGTAGTGGGTAACACATTCCCCGCACCCTCGATGGTTGTTCGGGCAGCACTTAGGAAGCCTTGATAATCCAACGATCCATATTGGGCAGACAGGTTGTTCCACGCTTGTACAAACATCTCGCGGGATGTGAATGTAAATACTAACAAAATGATTGTGCAACCTGCAATACCCAATACCATGATCACTTTCTGTACCGTCGCGAAGACTTTCATTCCAAATACAACGAACAGCAAAGCAATAAAACTCACGACACTTGAGATTAAAAAGACAGCCATGGGGGTAGTTACCGCTTCGGCTGCCTTATCCATACCCAAGAATTGGAACATCATTACCAGCCCGGGATCAATCGTCCATGGCGCTAATACGTAGATCCACATAATCCACACGAAGGCATTCCCAAATGACTCGGCGATACCAATCAGAGGATGAATAATCCTGGAGTTATAAATATATTCACCACCTGACCGCGGCATGGAACCGCCGAGAATTCCCCATACTAATGAAAAACCAATTCCGCAAAGCAAGGCAGATAATAATGTAGCAATTATCAGGTTACCACCGGTATAAACCCCCAAACCCAGGCTTATCATTACCCACATGCTTGGTGTCAGTCCCTGGTTCATGAAACCAACACCGAATGCATCAACAAATGATAAACCTCGCACAAGACCACTTGCTTTTCGTGCAAAAGCCATTTGTTCTGGCATTTTATCATCCTCCTTCATTAAATTTTAATGAATTAATACTTATGTCGAAAATATATGGAGCCGATAAATCACTCAACCTTTATCTTATACTTCCTCCTTTCGTTAAAACTTCCTTGACCATTCCTTTGGCCATCGTTCTATCACCACCTTCTTTTGAGTGAAAAACTCGATTGCATCCCATCCCTGCCCATGCAAATCACCAAAAAAACTTTCTTTCCAACCGCTGAACGGGAAGAATGCCATCGGTGCAGCAATCCCTACATTTACACCCACATCTCCTACTTCTGATTCATTACGGAACTTTCTGGCTGCTGACCCACTGCACGTAAAAATACAAGCCATATTCCCATATTTGTTTTTGTTCACCAAATCGATGGCTTCTCCCAAAGTATTTACATGAATCAATCCCAATACTGGGCCAAAAATTTCAGTTTTAGCAATATGGCCTTCGGGTGGAACACCAACTAATATGGTCGGGCGTACAAAGTTTCCTTGTTCATATCCCAAAATTGTTGGATTTCTTCCGTCAATCGGTATGGATGCGCCTTCGGCCTGGCTTCTTCCAATTAATTCATTTATCTTCGTTTTACTTTGATTGGTAATGACAGGGCCCATTTGAACCCCATCATCCAGACCATACCCAGTCACACGGCTGGCAGCTGCATCGCAAATTGATTCTGTAAAGAGATCTTCAGCTTCAGCCACGGTGATGGCGACCGATGCTGCTGCACAACGTTGACCTGCACAACCAAATGCACTGTCGGCAGTAATTTTTGTAGTCATGTCCATGTCAGCGTCAGGCATGATCACGATGGGATTTTTTGCTCCTCCCTGGCATTGAGCTCTTTTCCCATTAGCAGCTGAACGACTGTATATATATTTAGCTACCGTAGTAGACCCGACAAAGCTTACTGCACGGATTAGTGGATGGTCAAGAATTCCGTCTACAACTGATTTTGTTCCATTAACCAAATTCACAACACCGGTTGGAAAACCAATCTCATCAATCAGTGAAAAAATCCTTTGCATGGTTAATGGTACTTTTTCAGATGGTTTAACAATGTACGTGTTACCGCAGGCAAGAGCGTAAGGCATAAACCAAAATGGGATCATTCCAGGAAAATTAAATGGACAGATCGCTGCACATACCCCGATGGGTTGTCGAATCATAAATTCGTCGATACCACGGGCAATATCCTCATTGTTATAACCTTGCATCAAAATTGGCATACCACAAGCAATTTCCACATTTTCAATTGCCCGCCTCATTTCTCCGCGTGATTCATCCAATGTTTTTCCGCATTCAATCGTTACCAAACGAGACAATTCTTCAAACTGCTCCTCAAGAGCATTTTTTAATTTGAAGAGATATTGAACTCGTTCTGTTACAGGTGTATGCCTCCATTCATAAAAGGCTTCACCAGCTGACATTGCTGCTCGGTCTACTTCCTCTCTAGTGGATAGAGGAGTCATAGCAATTAACTCCTGAGTTGCAGGATTAATCACCTCGATAAATTCTAATGCCTCAGATTTGACCCACGAGTTTCCAATATAGTTGAAAATTTTATCCATTACATCATGCCTCATACAGTAGATCAGTGATGC
>JBAPSY010000085.1:0-2759 GCA_049281855.1 Anaerolineales bacterium | reverse complement strand
ACATATTGGCCTTCGCTCTTTTTCCTATTGGGTATGAACGCGTACCACTTGATTGCTCCCCAAGTGCTTGACTTGATGTAGTGTCCGGAAGCTGAAATCGATGAGTGTAACACCAGGATCAGCATCTCCGGGATATTCTGCCAAACCGGCGCTATGGAGTGATAGCAGGGTAGTGATTATCCAATTGGACAAGATGAGTCCACCATCAACATCCCACATTCCGTGAATAATTGGTTATAAAAAAGCCATATGCAATGATCGAGATATTCATAACACTGACCAGGTTAGAGAGGCAATGATTTGCTCCCTCTGAGCCAGCCTTCGACTGGAGAAATTTTTTTTGATATTTCGGAAAAAGCTCTCGAAGCATCACTCCCAGGTCGGTAAATAACGACAGGTAATCCCGCATGTTGTCCTGCGATAAAAACCTCAGATGCGTTGGGGATAACACCGATGATCTCCAGCCCCAACTGTGTGCTGATCTGATCAAGTTTAATGGGTGCAGTTAGAGGCGCACGGTTGACGACGATTGCGCCAAAACGCCCCCCCTGCACTCCCCATGACCTTAATTGCTCCACAGCAACGATTCCTGACATCATTGCCGTTGATTCAGGCTCGATAACTAATCCGATTAAATCACAGCATCTTATGGCTGCCTGGTTGGCACCAAAGGGATAGCAGGGTAAATCAAGGATTACATAATCTGCCATCGAGGTGATTATTTTGATAATCGTCTCCAGTTGTTGCGGTTCAATCTCTCGCTGTTCAGCCACTCTTTGCGGACCAACCAGGAGCCTCAAGCCCGATGGAAGGTCAATCAAATGCAAACTAACTTCACGTTCACTAATATTACCTGGATCAAGTTCAAGCAAACTGACCAGACCTTGAGGCTGAACCAGGTTTAATTGAGCCGAGAATGTCCCGTAGCTGGGCCTGATTTCTGCAGCTACTACCTTTTTCTCCTGCATGACGAGTGCGGTGGCGACGTTCAGAACAACGGTTGTTGTGCCAACACCTCCTTTGGCACCGATGAAGCCCAACACCTTACCCAGTTGTTTGAGTATGGAACGATGTACCTGGCGATAGCGCCCCAAGAGAGCTTTTACACGAGCAACGAGTTCTTCCGGCGCAATCGGTTTGGTGACATATTCATCCGCACCAGCTTCAAGACATCTGACCTTGTCATTGACTTGCGCCAGGGCACTCAGCATGATGACAGGCAAATCGAGGGTCTCTTGCCTCTTCCTTAGTTGTTCACAAACCTCGGCACCATTCATATCTGGCATCATTACATCAAGGATGACTAAATCCGGTACCTCAGTTTGGACTTTGCTTAAGGCTTCTGCACCGTTCTGTGCAACGACAACCTCAAAACCCTCAGCGTGCAAGACATAACTAACCATGTGCAAAACATTCGGCTCATCATCTACGACCAGGATCTTGGCACTTATAGTAGTACGCTCAGCCATAGATTACATCCTTTTCTTCATGGGGATGGTTAGGGTGAATGTGGATCCTGCACCCAATTGACTCTTCACTGAAATGAATCCTCCGTGAGCTTCTAAAATTTGTTTAGAAATATACAGCCCTAGGCCTATTCCAGATGTATTTTTATTAAGGGTTTGGTTAACTTGATAGTATTTTTCAAATACCCTTGAACAATCTTCTGTTGGAATGCCACATCCCTGATCAATAATATTGACGGTTATGTTGCCATTCATTGACTCCCCCGTGACCAAAACTTCTCCGCCCGCTTCGGAGAACTTGATGGCATTCTCCACCAAATTGACCAACACGCGTCGCATCCGTGATAGATCCACTTCGGCAATCAAAGCTGGATCCATTGGGGCAGACACCAAAGAAATCCGCCTAGCATCTGCTTGTTCTCGAAAGGATTGCATCACTTCGAAGATGACCGGACCCAGATCTACTTCCTTAAAATTCAACACCAAATGTTCGTTCTCCAATCGAGAAAAATCTAACAAGTCGTTCACCATATCCAGTAGACGATTTATATCCTTCGATGCACGTATCAGGAATTCTTTCTGCACGTCTGGATCGTTTACTTTACCTTTGCACAGAAGATCTATATATCCATTCAGGCTAAACAGCGGGGTCCGCAGATCATGAGACACACTGGCTATAAAATCTTCCTTTAATTTTATTAACCGCTTCTCCGCTTCCATCGCACGCAGCCGTTCAGTGATATCTCGTGTGATGCTAATGAATCCTGAAGGTGCGCCTTCTGCATCGCAAAGCAGGGCGGCGCTGATTTCTGCTGGAAACTGGCTTCCATCCTTGCGAAGCAGGTTGTATTTGACGTTTGTAACCCTGCCATCATCGAATGTCCTCTGGGTATTTTGCGCTGCTAACTGCCGGTCATCTGGAGCAACTAATTCAAAGACATTGATGCCAAGCATGTCTTCAGGATATTCATAACCATGCAGGTGGGCGGTTTGTTGATTGCACAGCACGAGTTTACCTTCCAGATCGGTCAGGGTAATGCCATCCGGGCTGGTTAACACTAGGGTGCGGTATTTGACCTCGCTTGTGCGTAATTCAGCCTCTACCTGCTTACGCTCGATAGCATAACGCAAGGTGCGCAATAACATTGGTCCGTTGATTTCGCCCTTGACGATGTAGTCTTGAGCGCCTCGACGGACAGCTTCGATGGTTGTGGCATCGTCAGCCAAACCACTGAGCACGACCACCGGTATTTTGGGAACTTTTTGGATGATGGAGTTAAGTGTCTCCAGCCC
>JBAPSY010000084.1:0-23323 GCA_049281855.1 Anaerolineales bacterium | reverse complement strand
CCACATGCAGCATGGCTCGCTCGCCCTGGACGAGATTCATTTTGAAAATTGCTTCAACTATGAAGATGCCACCAATGCCATCCGTACTTTCGCCAGGATGAACCTTGATGTACCCTGGCTGACCGGTTTCGGCATGCGTTATAACCTTGGGCCGGGGCTCATCCCAATCACCCGCCAGCATCTGGATGCTATCCTGGCGGATCGTCCGATTGCTATCACTGCCTATGATGGACATACCATGTGGGTGAATACTCTGGGGCTGCACATGGCAGGCATCTTTAATGGTGGGGAATGCCCACCGAATTCAGTGATTGTTTTGGATGAGCATAGTGAAGCTACCGGCGAGTTGAAAGAGCGTGCCAACCAGTATATTGCAGCCGTTTTGCCGGTGCCGGATAAAGCCACCAAACTGCGTTTGTTAAAGAGGGGGATAAAAATCGCTTCCCAGATGGGAGTGACCAGTATCCACAACATGGATGGCGATGATGAACAAGCCGGGTACTATGCTTCGCTCGAACAGGATGGGGATTTGACCGTTCGGATTTACATACCCTACAGCATCCGGGTGGATACACCTTTGGAGGCCATGCATGAGCAAGCTCTTCCGCTGAAAATTAAATACCAATCCGAGTTGTTGCGGGGTGGGTGTGTCAAGTTGTTTATGGATGGAGTGATCGAAACCTATACAGGATTGATGGTGGACCCGTACACAGACAACCCTTCCACCTGTGGTGACAGCAATTACAGTGTGGAGCATTTCAACCGCATCGTCCTGGAAGCTGACCGCCTGGGAATGCAAATCTTCGTCCACTCGGTGGGCGATGGAGGTGTGAGGCGTGTGTTGAACGCTTATGCCCTGGCAATGCAAACCAATGGCAAACGCGATGCCCGGCATCGGGTGGAGCATATCGAAGTCATCCATCCGGATGACCTTCCACGCTTCAAAGAGCTGGGGGTGATTGCCTCGATGCAGCCTCTGCATGCCCCACCATCCGTGGATGATGGTGATATCTGGCAGTTCCGGGTGGGTGAAGAACGCTGGCCTCTCAGCTTCGCCTGGACTGACATCCGCAAGGCTGGTGCTAGGCTCATTTTTGGATCCGATTGGCCGGTCGTTAGCCAAAACCCATTCCTGGGAGTGCATAACACCCTCAACCGCAAGCCATGGGCTGAAGGCATGCCTCACCACCGGCAAAATCTAGCGGATACCCTGCTTTCATACACACGCGATGCAGCCTATGCAGAATTCAAGGAACATGAAAAAGGTCAGCTTAAGCCGGGGTACCTGGCAGACCTGGTGCTGCTTTCGGATGATATTTTCGAGATCCCTCCAGAGAAAATGAAGGAAGTCCATCCACTCATGACCATGGTGGGTGGGAAAATCACCCACGAGGTGTAATGGCCAGATACGCCCTGCGCCGTGTTTTACAGGCCATACCGATCCTGTTCATCTTAAGCGTATTGCTCTTCGCCATGGTGCGGTCTGCGCCGGGCGGGCCACTATCGACTGCTTATCGCAATCCCAATGTGACCAAAGAGCAAATTGAGTTGTTGAAAAAGCAGTTAGGACTGGACAAGCCGCTGCCGGTGCAGTACGTCAAGTGGTTGGGAGATATGTTGCGGGGCGATATGGGTGATTCGATCAAGTTCCGCCGGCCCGTGTCTGTGATGATCGCTGAGCGCATCCCCAATACGCTTGTGCTGGTGGGTGTATCCTTTTTGGTGACTTTGATCATTGCCCTGCCTGTCGGTATCCTTTCAGCACGCAAACCATATTCATTATTCGATTACACCGCCACCACGCTGACGTTTATTGGCCAATCGGTGCCGGTCTATTGGCTGGGGCTGGCGTTGATCTTGGTTTTCTATGTAGCCATTGTTAACCCGTCCACTGGCAAGCCACTTTTTCCGGCAGGTGGGATGCGCACGATTGGAGGGGAAAGCAGCCTGCTGGACCTGGTCTGGCACCTGGTCTTACCTGTCACTGCATTGAGTGCCAGCTGGGCAGCCTGGTACTCGCGCTTCCTGCGCTCAAGCTTGATGGATGTGCTGCATGAGGATTACATTCGGACAGCGCGAGCGAAAGGCGCTTCAGACCGGATCGTGTATTACAAACATGCTCTGCGCAACGCCATCCTCCCGCTGGTGACATTGATTGGTTTGGACCTGCCCAGCCTGTTTGCCGGTGCGCTTTTCATTGAGACGATCTTCGCCTGGCCGGGTATGGGACGTCTGTTTTGGGACGCCGCCCGTGGGCGAGATTACCCCGTGCTGCTGGCTGTCGTGATGATCGATGCGGTCATCATTATCTTCTGTAACATCCTGGCTGATTTATTCTATGGCATCCTTGACCCGCGGGTGAAATATGACTAATCGGGGTTTGGGGAGGCAAATCCTGCGGCGATTCTTCCACCACCGCCTGGCTGTGGCAGCGGTGGTGATGCTATTGGTGCTTGTCCTGATGGCGTTGGGAGCCAGCTTCAGCCCATATTCCCCAACCCAACAAGACCCAGCACACCCGTTCACAGCTCCCAACACAGCCCACTTGTTTGGAACCGATGAGCTGGGGCGTGATATATTCACCCGCATCCTGTATGGTGGCAGGGTGTCGTTGATCGTTGGTCTGGTCTCAACCTTACTGACCATTTTCCTGGGTGTGGCAGTGGGTGCCATCTCGGGATATTACGGCGGTTGGTTAGACAACTTGCTCATGCGCCTCACCGACACCTTCCTGACCTTCCCGACGATCTTCGTCCTGATCATCTTGAGCTCCTTTTTACGTGAGCAGCCTTATCCGTGGCTGAAGAATTCAGTAATGGTGGTGATCGTGATCATCGCCGCCCTATCCTGGATGTGGCCTGCCCGTCTGGTGCGCAGCTTGTTCATCACACTTCGCGAGCGTGAATTTGTTACCGCCACCAAGGCATTGGGAGGTGGAGATGCGGGGATCATCATCCGGCATATCCTGCCCAACTGCCTGGGACCAATCCTGGTCAGTGGTACACTGCAGATGGCATCTGCGATTATCACCGAATCAGGCTTGAGCTACCTGGGGTTTGGGGTTCAACCACCTACAGCCACTTGGGGAGCCATCCTTTCAACTGCCCAAGTACACGTCTACCGTGCCCCCTGGATGGCAATTTATCCGGGTGTGATGATCTTCCTCACCGTCATGACGATCAATTATATCGGCGACGGATTGCGCGATGCATTTGACCCATATGTTGTGCATAGTGAAAGCTAATTGGAAGGATGGATAGCTTGACAAAGTTTTTAACCTTATTCAGAAAGATAAACCAATCATGAGGAGAAAAATATGAAAACCCGTTTGATTACGTTAGTAATTTTGTTCGGACTTTTAATCTCAGCCTGTGCTACAGCCACCACACAGGTTCCAGTGGTTACTGTAGCTGCCACACAGCCTCCGGCGGCGGTTGAGCCTACTAGTGTCCCACCCGTTGAACCCACTGGTGGTGGAACAGTGGCACTGATCATCCCTGAAGAGCCAACCACTCTGAATTATTACCTCTCGGATGCAGCCGTCACCCGGCAAGTGGCTGATGCTACCAGCATGACCGGGCTGGTGATGGTGGATGAGAAAGGCGAATTTGTGCCAGTGCTGGCTGCTGAGCTGCCCACAGAGGGCAATGGTGGTCTCTCGGCTGATAAATTGACCGTTACCTGGAAGCTGCTGGCTGACTTGAAATGGTCCGATGGCGAGCCATTGACCTCAGATGATGTCAAGTTCACCTGGGAGGGTCTGGCAGACCCTGCTTCTGGGGCATTATCCGGCACGGGTGGTATCTCTCAGATTGCCTCAATTGATACGCCAGATGCACTCACCGCTGTGGTGCATTACAGTACACCTTACGCGGGCTATCTGGCACAGTTTGCTTATGGGTTGTTCCCGCGCCATGCCACCGGTGCTACGGCTGACATGACGAACTGGGTTTGGAACCGCCAGCCAGTGGGGGCAGGACCATTTGTCGTCACGGAATGGGCATCGGGTGAGAGTATTACCATGGAACCCAACCCGTACTACTTCCAGGAAGCGAAACCCTATCTTGATAAGCTTATCTTCCGGATCGTCCCCGAACCAGCCGCGCAAATCGCACTGATGAAGCAGGGGGAGGCGCAGGTGCAGCTCTGGCCAGGGATTGATGACCCCAACGAGTATGGTGGTGTGGTGGGTAATAACGCCCATGAGGTGATGGTGCCCGGCGTATGGAACCTGGCGATTGATTTCAATTTGAGCAAACCCTTCGATGGAGACCCTGGTCCAACGCCACCCCATCCGATTTTGGGGGATATCCGCGTACGCCAGGCGATCTCTTCGGCAATTGACTACGATACGCTCATTCGAGATGTCCTGCGTAATACCGTGGCAGCATCAACTTCTCCTTTTGCTTACGGATGGTACCAGTGCGATATTGCCCGCGTCTATCGGTATGATGTGGCTAAAGCCACTGCACTCTTGGAAGAGGCGGGCTGGAAGGTGGGTTCGGATGGCATCCGTGTGGCGCAGAGTGCACTTTACTCTGAAGATGGCACCCGCCTCAGCCTTGAGCTGCAGGGTTATACGAACTTTGAGCCATTGCAGCGTACCGAGGAGTTCATCGTTGAGAACCTGAAGGCGGTTGGTATTGAAGCCCGTATCCAGAATTATGATTTCTCGATCATTTTCGGGTCTTATGAGGATAATTCGCCGCGCGCGATTGGTGATTACGACATGCTCATCTACGACCGCAGCCTATCCATCGAGCCTCAGGGATCGATCGCGGTCGATTATCCCTCGACCCAAATCCCATCCCCTGAAAACCCGACCGGTGGCAACATCTGGCGTTGGGTGAACCCAGGGGCGGATGCATTCATCAAGCAAGCCGGCAGCACGTTTGACCTGAACGTGCGAAAGGCAGCCTACTGCGGGTTGGGCAATCTGATTGCGA
The DNA here is from genome assembly GCA_049281855.1 of Anaerolineales bacterium. GTDB lineage: Bacteria > Chloroflexota > Anaerolineae > Anaerolineales > UBA4823 > FEB-25. The sequence continues at coordinate 18,377 of JBAPSY010000084.1, read as the reverse complement.
CCGAACTGCCGCAGATCTATATTTACGTTTTCCAGGATGGCTATGGTTATGCCAACAACCTGACGGGATATGTGGTCAGCACCTGGGGCAGCATGGTGTGGGATGTGCAGAACTGGCAGCTCACCGGGCAATAAATAATTCGATGATAGGGGCGGAGCATCGCTCTGCCCCTATTACATGCTTTCCCTAACTTTATATCTAGGAACGCATCACGCTGACACCTAAGTTGTCGGCGTGGTCGCTTATTCGCTCAAGGATCCTAAGAGTTTCAGTAAAGATTACATCCGCCTCTGGTTGGCATACGCCATCTTCGATACGATGGATATGTGCCTGGCGTGTGTGCCAGTATAACCTATCAAACTCACTCTCTAAACGGCAAACTTCCTTGGCTTCTTCAGTGTTGCTGGTTGAAAAAGCGTGAAGGGCAATCATATATGTTCGATGGGCATGATTCCATAAATTTTCCAGATCTTCGATAGCTGGAGAAGTGAACGATACTTGGTTCTCGAACCTTTCTTGGGCATATTGAGCAAGATCTTCAGCCATATCCCCAACGCGTTCAATATCAATGCTTAGATTTTTTAGTTGGAAACAACGCTTTTGTTGCGCCAGGCTCAAATCTTCGTTTATTAAATTATTAATAAAAGCCACCAGCTCTTTATAGATCGGGTCTATCAGTTCTTCCTCATGAGCCAAGACGCTTTTTATGTTGCTTTTATCCAGATTGATAAGGGCCACGCAACTGTCGTGCAGCATCTGAGCTGTGATCTCTCCCATCCGAGTTAATTCACGAGCTGCTTCACTTAATGCTACGGATGGAACGCCGAGTTGCATTTCATCGATATATGCTGTGACTTTGGTTTTTTCAGCGGTATGTGCAACCGGAGTCAACCACGCAGACACTTGGGTTAATTGTTTTACAAATGGGAAAAGGATCGCGCTGACTATTACATTAAATATCGTATGTGCATTTGCAATCTGGCGCGGGAGGTCAGTAGAGGTATGTGCTACAAGATTCGCATATTGACCGATTATAGGTAAAAATAGCAAAACACCAAAAACATTCATCAATATTTGAGCGATCGATGCTTGACGTGCTTTTGGGGATAACCTCAAAGAAGCAACAAACCCAGTGATGCAAGATCCGATATTTGCTCCCAGGATCACCCCAACTGCGCCTTCTAAGGTTATCACCTGGCTGATACCCATTGCCACCACCATACTCGTCACTGCGGTGCTGCTTTGGGTAATCCCCGTGATTACTAATCCAACGAGGATACCAATATAGGGGTGTTGGCTCATTGTATTCAGAAGGTCCGAAAATGCGGGAATTTCCACCAGGTGATCTAAGGAAGATGCCATATAGGTCATCCCGACAAAGACGAGCCCAAGACCCATCAATATTTCGCCGTATTTTTTCCAATCGTGATGCGGGAAATATTCAAATAGGATGAGACCAATAATCACCAATAAAAGCCGATATGATCCGATATCAAATGCGACGATTTGCGCAGTGACTGTCGTACCAATTTCTTGACCCAACATAACACTAATCGACTGGGGAACGGTCATCAGATTGGCGTTGATCAAACCGATCATTGTGACCATTAACAGACCGCTGCTTTGCAGAAAAGTCGTAGCTATGGCGCCAAACCCTGCGCTTTTCAAGCCGTTGCTGGTGACTTTACCTAACCATTTCTGGATCTGATCCCCCGCTAATTTTTCCATCCCCGAACTAAGCGAGCGGATGCCATACATAAATAGCGCCAGCCCACCCAGGATTTGTAGAATCCCGATCATATACCCTCCGATGTTATGAAGAACTCACTGATTTTTGATACCAGAGAATTTCCGGACAGATCGATGATCCGCATTAATCATTTTAACAGTGAAGATCTGGATAGCTCAATTATAAGCGAAGTTCAATTTATCATGACGTGCAAGGTTCTGAGTCCTTCCATGGATTTTCTACAAATATCAAATCATCCCCTGGCTTTCCCGTATTAGGGAGGTGGAATAATCTTAATTGCCAAGCTCTTTCCACAGGAATGGCTGCCCGTGCCCGGGATAGACGGTTTGGATGGGCATGGTCTTCAATCTCTCTAAGCTGGCTTTTCCCGCCTCGACGTCATACATCATCGAATTAAGCATCGGCTTCCCATTGGAGCTGGTGAGCAAGTCCCCGCAAAAGAGGTCACCTGAAGCGGCGAGGATGCAAATGGAACCAGACGAGTGACCGGGGGTATTCAGTACCTGGGCATCCAATCCATATTCCGCCAGGGAAGAACCGTCCTCGAGGAAAGCATCAGGGGTACAGCGTTCCTTATCACCAAGGCGTAAAACAAGAGACATCACCTTTTTGAGCAGTGAGTTTTTGATCTTTCGGTTCCAAAACATATCCCCATTTTCGAGCATGCCTGCATCATCCTTGTGCATGGCAATCTTGGTAGAAAATTTGGCACGTAGGTAAGCAGCATTGCCGGTATGGTCAAAATCCCCATGGGTGAGCAAGATCAGCTTGAGGTCGCCAGGACGGCAGCAGAGATGTTCGAGAGATGTCTCAAGCCTGATCCTGGCGTTTGTCATACCGGTATCGACCAGGTAAAAGCCTGGGTCAGTTCTCACCAGATAGCTGTTAACTTGACTGATATTGAGCGGTAAAGGCAAGCAGATGGGTGTGATTTGCTGGGTCATGAGATTATTTTCGAAATTCCCTCAAGCGGTTTATAGGACTCCATTTTATCCCATTTCTATCAGCGATAGTGAGTTCGCATCTGATGGGAAAATTATGGCATTATCTCTATTTTCTTACCAAAGAAGTATCCATATTGGTGAGCTGTTTGATCGATAAGGTCCATGGTGAATTGGTTAAAATTGGTGAAGGATTGTAATTCAACGAAAATGATATCTTTTTTGATCGTCCGCTTCCAAATCCCTGCTACTTGCCCATTGACCACGATGATGGGTCTGAAGACACCCCGGTCAGATATCGCCTTCATGTGACCCTCCAGTTCTGCAGGGATGGAGGCGCTTCTATCGGTGTAGCTAAGGATAAACTCATCATAAGTGGGTAATAAAAAGGCGGAAGCTTGGTTAGACTCAGGCGTATCATAGTGATTTGTGAGCCAATAGGTGTGCTTACCGATCGGCTCAGGAATGAAATCGGATTTAACCAATTCCAAGGCATGGTTGGCATCTCTGGCGGGCAGTCCTGACCACCACGTAAAATCCTGCAAGGAAGCCGGGCAGCGGCTGGTGAAATAACGCCTGGCGAGCTCTGCCAGGGCTTCATCCTTGGTTAGCTCTCTGGTTTTCTGTACCCTTTCGGATAGCAGTGCATATGTGGCCTTTCCATTGTGTGTCGCACCGCTGCATATGATTTTCTCCAGCTCAGCCCTTGCAAACAGGTGTGAGGCCCGGTTTTGATCCGTGGCAATCCCGGCTTTATGCAGCTCAGCGATCAATTCTTCTCTGGTGAGATGCTTGCCGCTGCTTAAGGCTTTTTCGATAACGGTATTGCTTTTTGTAAAAACCGTTTCGGTCAGCTCCAAATCTCTGTCCCGCGAGCTTTGTGCAGCTTTAATCTGCGAGGCTGTGAGATCGAGCAGCCAGGATACGTCTTCAGCAGCCACAAAATGCCAGGTGGGTCTCAGCAAGTGGGTGCGGATGATCCCAGCGTTGTCGATCGCAGCTTCGATACCCTGGTCAGTTGAGCCAGGTAGCCGCACGCCGATTGCCCACTTGGCCATGGGGTAATCCTGGGCTTGCACAGCGCCCATCCACGACACGATTTCTTTCGGGGTAGTGAGTTTTGTCCCTGCAATGTGCTGGCTGGTGATGCGGATGGGGGCAATGTCAGATAGATTCATGGTGTTCTATAATATTGGGGATAAGCAAAGTGTCCTTTCCCCGAACATTGATTATAACTGCTTGGTGGATACTGATTTTGTAGGTTGAGTTGAGGGGAGATGTGAGGAATTGGATGATCGAAAGTGAGCATAGCGTAACCTAACACTACTCGTATTCATACTGTTGTTCGGATTCGCTACTTCTGCTCAAGCCGATAGTGAAAAATTCCATTGGTTTTGGTAAGCAACGGGATGAAGCGCACCCAGCGGATATGTGCCAATCGCGGTTCAGGGCACAGGAAGGGGTACCACTCATCCAACAAGCGGATGCCCTCTGCCCAGCCTTCGAGATCCTTGCTGTTTCTCAGCGCCCAATTTGCACGCGCACCAATCTTCGTGCGGGTCACCCGACGATTATTCCCCCAGACGTAAAATGGCGAAAATGCATCGAAGATCAGTTCTGATGTGGGGAAATGGTCTTTCAATGCAAGTACCAGTTCCCTGACCTGTGCTCCTTCGAAGAACATGAAAAGACCCTCTGCCAGGAATAGGAACGGGTTGTGATGGTCGACACTTATCGCATCCATCCAGGTGTGGTCGAGGGCGGAGCAAGCCAGCAGGTGATACCGCCTTGCCTCGCCACCGATGAGCTCACGGCGCAGCTGGATGACTTCCGGTAGATCCAAGTCGTACCACTCCACCTTGCCGTTATCCACGCGCTCGAAGCGCGTATCAAGCCCACAACCCAGGTAAACCACAACCGCCTCGGGATGGTGGGCGAGAAAATCGCGGGTGATGCGGTCGAACTGCCGGTTGCGCAGCAGGACGGAAACCTGAACCTCCTCACTCACTTCAGCTTTGGAGAAGTTGGAAGGTTCGAGCTTCAGCTTCTTCACCAATACCATGGCTTGCTTATCAACAAGCAGGGCATCAGAGCGCTGCGATTCTATGGCGCGGATGTAGAGTGGAAGTAGCAAGCTTTCAGACACACCACTCAGCGTGTGGGAGTAAATATCGGGAATAACATTCATCCTAATATTATGGCTATCCATCGGATTGTATCCAAGGCATGGTTGGTAAAGGTCAGCTTGTTATATTATCGCGCCATTCCCGCCAAAAACGTCACATAGAAATGATTGGGCAGTTTTCCCTTAGTCTTATTTGATGTAGCTCAAACATTTCCCTCCATTTGGGGGTGAACCTTAAGATACCAGGCGCGATCCTTGACGAGCAAGACGATCGGAATGATGTTGAGGACGAGAACAAAAAGATCAGCTAGCCCAACATCATCGAAGATGGTTAGGAGAGCATTGAAGATGAAGAAAGCCAATGTTAGATAATAAGCAATCCGGTTTTGTTTACGGATGAAAATAAATAACCCGAACAAGATACCAGCCATCACTAGTGAAAGGAAGGCCATTATTCCCTTCATGACCGGCATATCTGGAAGTGATGGATGCAAATTTAACGCAATGATGATGCCCAAGGCGAGCCAAATGACGATATTAATCAGGATGAAAACAAAAGTTGCAATAACAGAGAGGGGGCGATTAGTCACATTTGGTTTGGATTCATCGCCAGATCGTTCTATCTTATCCTTCATCCCTTGATTGCCTCCCATCTAATTATTCTATATAATTATTCAAACCGCTTTCAACGCGGCCAATAAAACAAATATATATCCATTCTTCCAATCTTGCAAACCAATCGGAGCAAACATGCCCAAATCTATGCTCATCAGTGGTGCTTCTACCGGTATCGGCAAAGCCCTCAGCCTGGAGCTCGACCGGCAGGGTTATCGGGTTTTTGCTGGGGTGCGCAATTCAAACGATGCTGATGTGCTGCGCAGTCAGGCTTCCCCCCAACTGACCCCCGTCATATTGGATGTAACCATTCCAGAGACGATCTCGACCACCTGCAGGGAGTTAAGTGATAAGACGGGCGGAGAGCTGTTCTGCTTGGTGAATAATGCCGGCATCAGCATTAGCGGGGCGCTGGAATTCATGCCTCTCCAGGATTTTCGTCAACAGATGGAAGTGAACCTGGTGGGGCAGCTAGCCCTCACACAAGCCTGCCTGCCCATGCTCAGAAGGGCTGCTGGTAGGGTCGTATTCGTCAGTTCAGTCTCTGGCAGGCTGGCGACCCCTTTTAATGGTCCGTATGCTGCCTCGAAAGCCGCTCTGGTTGCCCTGGCAGATGCTTTGCGCATAGAGCTTTTTCCTTGGGGGATACCGGTCTCAGTACTCATCGTTGGCTCCGTCCAGACGCCTATTTGGGAGAAATCCTCCCACACTGCCGTCGAAATTCTGCGGCGATTGCCCGCTGAAGCATGGAATTTGTACGGAAAAATGCAAAAGCGTGCGGGAGTGTATTACACACACACTGGGCAGAGTGGTATGCCAGTGGAGAAGTTGGTGAAAATCACCCGGAGCATTTTTAAGACCAACCGACCAAAGGAATATATGTTGGTGGGCAGGGATGCAGTGATCATTGAGCTGATAGCCAAGCTGCTCCCCGTGCGCTTGCGGGATTGGTTGGTGCGATGGCAGATGGATTTGCTCAAGCCATGAGGGAGTTGTTGCGATCCCCCTTTTTTACGTTGAATCAATCTTAATCTTGTTAAATGCTAAAAGCAAATTGCTAACTGCTCTTAGAATTATTTCCCAGACTTCGATAAAACTCATCATACGCTTGAAAAGTGAGCTGCTCATCATGAGCCCTGCCAATCTCCAGTGAGACCTGACTCATCTTGTGTGCCTCATCTGGGTGGTTGAGGATATATTGGATGGCATTGCCTAGCTCATTCGCAGAGAGAGGCGACACCAGCATTCCATTTTCACCATGTCGCACCAGCTCTGGAAGAGCAGCCGAGTTGGCGGCTACAATGGGCAAACCGGTTACTGCAGCTTGCAGGGAAGGCAGGCTCTGAACCTCCACCAAAGAGGGAATGGCGAACAGGTGGCAGGCTCGGTATAAGGCTGGCAGATCCTGTTCAGGCACGTAGCCGAGTAGGTGAATGTACGGCTCCAGATTTAGCTGCTGGATGAGAGTCTTTAAACGCGGGCGCTCGCTGCCACGACCCACCACCAGCAGGTGTGCCTCCCGCTCGTTACACACGCCTCGCATCGCTCGGACGAGCATATCGAGCTTTTTATCCTTCATCAAACGCCCCACCGAAAGGATGCGTGGTGCTGGAGGTAAATGGTAGCGCGTCTCAATATCCTCACCGGGCTCCTTTTCTGGGCGATAACGTTGGATATTTACTCCATTGGAGATGACTGTGGTCGGGGGGCGCAGACCGTGAGCCGAAAAATCACGCTCATGAGTGCAAGTGCAAAAAACCACATGTTCGAAATGATTCAGGTTGTCTATGGCGAGCTTCCACATTATCGATTCGAACCGTTTTTCCAACCCACCCAGATGCAAGTATTGTGTAATATAGCGCGGCAGCGAATAGCAGGAAGAGATAAATGCAGGGCGTTGATCCCAGCGCACCTGAAGCAGTAAATTGCTCAACAGAGCATTTTCATGGGTGTGGATAACGTCGGGTTTGTACTGGTCGGCTAGGTTACGGATGGCATGTGGGCTGATGAAAGGAAATGGTCCTTCCCACCAAAATGGGTTGGGTATCCCCATCACTCGCAGCAAGCGCACCCCCTGATCCTCCGACTGATAAGGCAGGTGTCTCTCACTTGCAGTGACAATGGTGACCTGATGACCACGTTGTACCATCGAGCGGGCAATCTTTTGGACGACGAGGGTCACACCGCTGAGGGTGGGCAGGTAACCGTGGCTGAACATCATGATGCGCATCGATAATCTCCTCAGGATTCGATGGGTGCCTGCTTACTTGCCCGATGCAATAGGCGATTGTAGAATGGCAGGATGAGAAAATATGGCAACAAGTAATACAGGATGCGGAACAGGATGGCTGCCAATACCGCCTGCTCGAAATGAACCCCCAGAAGGGCATAGATGCCGGCCATCGAACCTTCCTGGACGCCTAATCCGCCCGGTACCATCGATAGTAACCCAGCCATGATGCCAATCACGTAACCTGTGACGAGTGCTCCAGCTTTCACTGGAGGTCCCAGAGCTTCAAAGACAAATCCCATGGCGATGATGCTGCAGGCGAAATCGAGCAATGTGAGCAGCATGATCCACACAAGTGTGAAGGGTTTGTGGCGAATAGCTTCTGTACCGCACGTAAGGGTTTCGTCGAACTGGGTCAGCCAGGTGATCAGATCGCGGTGAAGGATTTTCAGGCTCAAGTGAGCCAGTAGACTGATTATCGGACGTCTTCTTGAAGGGAATAAAACCAATCCTGTAATCAGGATAAGCACCAGACCAAAAATCAGCGTCATTAGTCCCAAAGCAATTACTGCCCCACGTGGAACGGTAGCGTTGAGCAGCAGGTAGATAAAACTCAAAGGCAGGAACGTAAGCATATCCAGGCTGGTGAGGTAATAATGGAGAATTGAAGAGGAGAGTACATCCTTGAGCGTGACGTTATACATCTTCATCAGCAGGTAGCGTAGGGAATACCCCACCACGCCACCGGTGGTCAACACATGGTTTACCACAGTGGAGATGAAACACACTTCTGCTAGCTCGCGTTTGCCCATCTGAATGCCCAGCATTTGTGAGACAAACGCATAGGCAAAACTATAAAAAGAGTAGGATAAGAATGTGAACAGCAATACCAGGGGTAGATAGCGCCAATCTGCCTCAACCAGAACTTGACGCATATTCTGCCAATCCGAAGCGACCAGCACCAACCCAATTATGGTGATGGCGAGGATGAGTACAGTAACTAAACGATTGTGAGAACGGGTAGTCGGTTTCATAGCAGGCGTCGTAGGTTTTGTAAACGACCCATTCATATGGATTGGACAACCCCACCTGGTGCTGTCGTTGGGTGGAGACGATTATACCCTGAGAAGACGAAGAACAGTGTTTAGCCGGTTGCCATCCGTCATAAGTGTAAACCGGCTGAAGATTCGCATTTAACTGTTTGCCGCTGATAACTGGCAACCATTTTGCTTTATAATGAACCTGCCCAGAAAGGAAAAGTACCCCATGGAAATACAGTTTCATCATCACATCATGGACCAGTGGACAAAATATTTCGCAGGGGTAGAGTACCCGACTGCGTATTATTACACCGATCATCCACGCGACGAGGATACGAGTGCCAGTCAAAATGTGGATCGTTGCTTGATCGGCAACCTGAAGCGGGTGCGGGAAGGCTTCCCTTTTGTCTATGATGCGCATACCCCAGGCTGTTCGGGAGGCAAACGTTATACCGGATTTAGCCATACTCTGCGCCCCAACTTTGAATATTTCCTCTCTTGTGGTATTCCGGGTGAGATGGAGGGTGAACGTTATAAACGCGACCCTGTGCTCGTTAAACAATACCTGCTCCAGCACCCACCGTTCGACGCACCCAGCAAGTATCTGGTGTTCAAGCGCTGGGATACGCTAGACCAGGAGGATGAGCCATTGGCCGTGATTTTCTTTGCCACGGGGGATGTGCTGAGTGGGTTATTCGCCCTGGCAAACTATGATATGGCTGTACCGGACGGAGTGATCACCCCAATGGGTTCAGGGTGTGCCTCGATTATCGGATATCCTTTGGAACAAGCAGGGTTCGAGGAACCGCGCTGTGTACTGGGCATGTTCGACGTCTCTGCGCGCCCACATGTGGGGCAAGACGAGCTGACATTTTCCATCCCCATAAAGCGTTTTATTCAAATGGTGGGCTATATGGACGAGAGCTTCCTGATCACTGATTCGTGGGGGAAGGTGAGGGATAGGATCTCGATCGCAACCAAGGATCCGAAGAAGACAATGTAAATCTATTGGAATTCTTGTGTAACAACTTAGCAGTTAGCCGTTCGTTAAAAAAATCACCGAGCAACAATCATTAACGAGCCCGGTGGTTTTTTTTTCTTAGTTTATGACTAAATGTTAATCGTTAATCTTGATCCGGTATGCGCTTATACCGGATTGCTCACTGCTGCCCTTCTACTTCACATTAACGGTGATGGTAATGGTCTTCTCTGGGGCGACATCAGTCTCCCAGCCACGATTGTATACCAGGGTGATCGTTGCAGTGCCAGTGTCAGCTGCCTGGAAGAAGAAAGTATCCATACCCGCTGCGCCGAGGATTGGAGTGGCGGAGTCGGATGTGGGTTCCTGGTACACAGGTTCTCCCATCTGGGCCAGGACATCCGGGTTGGAAGAAGTAGCAAACCAGCCGTAACCTGTGGAGGGATTGGCTTCGAGTGTGATCGACATTACCTCGCTCATTTCAAGCTCCTGAGTGGTGCCATCCGCGTTGGCGTCGAGCATGAGTTTGGTCACCTTTCCGGAAATTATGGGTAGCATTTGGTAGTTATCGGCTGAATTGGTCCCAGTATAGGTTTCTGAGGCTTCTTTTTGAGAATTATCTTCGCCTGTATTTGAGCTCGAGGTTGATGGGGTGGTTTTACCGCAGCCTGCCAAGGTGAACAGCAGGATTATGGTAACTAAAGTGAGGGTTAATTTCGTGAACATTCTTGCTCTCTTTTTTCCTTTTATCGGTATTTGCCAACTAGACGCTTGAAGGAGGAGCATTGTTCCGTCAATGTGAATTAGAGTACTTTTCGATTATGGTAGGTCTGGTAGGTAGTGAAGAGTGATTTCCACGAAACCAAACAAAATACTATTTTGTAGCCGGGATCTATGATTTGTTTTGTAACCGGGATCGATGATCCCGGCTGAGTCTTACAGGTCACCGTCAGCGATTGCGCCTCAGGAGTGTATAATAAAATTGGCATAAATAATTGTGTGAGAATAGGATGCAGGAGGTCGTAGATGCCGCCGAAACGGAATTTCCTAAAGCTGTGGAACTTGGTGGAGCGCGAGAACGCAGTCCGGTACATGATGATCTCGTTGTTGAGCTTTGTTGCAACGGTGAGCGTGGTGAGGAGTTTTCTTGTATTTACCGGTTACCCCCAGATTGGGAGCGGGACGTTGCACATCGCGCACGTTCTATGGGGAGGTCTGATCCTGTATATCGCTGCCATCTTGCCGTTGATCTACCTCAACCGGCGCCTGCATACCATCGGGGCTATATTATCGGGGGTGGGCATTGGGTTGTTCATCGATGAAGTGGGCAAGTTCATCACCCGCCAGTACGATTACTTTTTCCCCGCCGCAGCACCGATAATGTACATCTTCTTCCTGCTGGTGGTCATCCTGATGATCATGATCCGCCGCCCCGAAGCAGTAGATGGGCGGTCGGAGCTCGTCCGGGCATTGGAGATCGTGCGAGAGCAGCTTTACCGACCATTGGAGCAAGCTGAAAGGGTGCATATCGAGCAGGACTTGGTCAAGGTGATGGAAAGTGATTCGGATAGCTTGCATATAGATATGGCACGGCACCTGCTGGAGTTCGTGCGATCTGATTCACGTACAGCCCCCGAAATGCGACCCGCTTGGTGGCTGCGTATTGCTAAAGCATTGGAACAATGGCTAACGGAGCCGCGAGCGAGATTGTTTTTGGGGGTGGGGATGGTGCTACTGAGTATGGTCACCTTTAAAAACCCCGTGCAGGTGTGGTTGGAGCAGGTCATGCCCAACTCAGCACTGGTGGCATTTCTGCACGCCCATGCTGGCAGGCAGATTGCACCGGTTGATGCGCCAATTCTCTTCAACACTAGACTGGTGTTAGAGGTCTTGATTGGCATACTTCTATTGGTCTCAGCCGGGTTGCTCGCAGGTGGGAAAAAACGGCTAGCCTGTAACCTGGGTTACCTCAGTCTGCTGGTCTCATTGGCTGTGTTGGATATGCTGCTGTTTTACTTCGAGCAATTTTCAACGGTATTAATCGTGATGTTCCAATTCGTTGTATTGTTTGGGGTGATGGACTACCGCAGGCGATATCTGAAGGATAGCAATCAGCTATCCGCTAAAAGTTGATCGCTGAATAGTAATAACCTTGTGATCCCTAAGTTGAATTTTTTATCTTGATTGCTGCTAATCATGATCCGGTTTGCCCGCATACCGGATAACCAATTACGCACTGCTTTTTTCTCACGGCTCCGTCGTGTGGGTCGGGTCTGGTCCATGATTACCATTCCCGGGTGTGGATTGCCCCTGACCATTCCCAGGGTTGCCATGACCAGGGATCGCTGTAGGCCGGTTCATTCCGTTCCCATTGCCTTTATCGTCCTTATTGGGCATGGATGTAATGCTAGACTCTGCAGGAGTGGACTCGGATTGATCTGAAGTGGACGAGCGTTTGGGCCCTTGTCGTTCATGCAGCCGCTCGTGGATTTGCGACCGGAAGGCTTTGGGATCATTCTCTCCGAACGTGGAGAGCTTGACCTGTTCATCCAACCTTTGCTGTAAGTGGAGGATAGCCGGCTTCGCTTGTGGTGGCAAAGTATTAATCAATTCCTCGATGGTCATCCCCTGACTTTCAGCCCGTCTTTTGATTTGCCCAAGTGCATGTTTCATTTGGGTATCATCCATTTGAGCAGCCAGCTCGAGTGCATTCTCCAATTCGCGCTGGAAACGTTCAGACGTTTGATCGTTTAGCACCTTTCCTCCTGCCACCAGGCTTGAAATTTCATTCACCCTGCGATTGGTATAATCCAGGGTCAGATTCAGCTTGGCTTGAGGGGCAGAGGTCATAGAGAGGCGAACATCTTCACTCCAGGATTTAATAACATACAGCGGATCACCAGGCAGACTGCTTTGAGCTGCATATACCGTGAAGCTGCTTCCGACAAGGATGAACAACGCAATTAGTGCGGCAAGGAATGGTATTAGTAGGGGCAGTGGTCGTTTCCCACGCAGGGAATTGAACCTATCGTGATCCCGCTTCGGATAAACCTCTCCAGTTTGCGGGATATGACCCTGACGTAGGTTTTCACCCTGAAACAAAAATTTTGCCTTTTCCTCAGCGGCAATCTTTGGGTCTAAGGGTGGCTCAGAACGCAGTGGGGCAAGCGCCTGTTTCCCATATTTATCCAGTGCGTCATCATCCCTGGTCATATGTTAATATCCTCATTCCGGTACATGATCCGGTGCAATGCTTCAAGCGCACGGTGCTGTAAAGCTTTTATCGCACCAATCGGTTTGTTCAATGTCAGGGCGATGGATTCGTTCTCCCAATCTTCCAGAAACTTCAAGACAATCACCTGTCGTTGGTCTGGGGTGAGCAAGGTAAGCGCATCCCGCAGCTGCTGGTTAGCCATCTCATCTGCCACCACCTGATGCGGTTCGTCTGCCGGGTCTGCAGCGATATTCACATTCAACGGCAAGTTGGCAAGGACTTTGCTGCGATAGTAGTCCGTAACCCAATTATGCGCAATCCGGTATAGGTATGCTTGCAGATAATTGTCTGGGCCACCATCCCGCTTAAGGGCAAATAAAAAACGGCTAAAAGTTTCTGACATACACTCTCTCGCTAAGTCCGTATCGCCCAGCAGGCGGAAAGCATACCGGTAAATCCCTGGGCTGAAGGTGTCGAAGATCTCTTCCAGAGCCTGGGCTTCAAAACGTTTTGCTCTTTCCAAAATTGCCTGATCTAGGCGATTTCTCATAATCTATGACGTAAAGGATTGGTTAAAGAAACGGGTAATTTACCATGTGAATTTGTAATTGTATCGCGTTTGTCCGTAATCATGAACCAGCGGTGTGGAGGATACTCCGCACCGCTGGTTTTGGTTAGGATTTATAGAAGGGATTACACTATTCGCTGGCCGGCTAGCCGGGGGGAAGTACAATCGTTTGAATATAAACCGTGATCAGCGTAGCATTGAAGACATTAGCCACAACGTTGCCATGAATGGCTACTTTCCGACCAATTTGCAGTTGATCGGGTGTGGTGGGTACTCTGTTGCCAGGAGTATCCTCGTCACTATTTGGGGCTGGCGATTCTTCACTCGTTGCTGGAACTCCGCTCTCTGCTGTGTCTTCGCCGTCACCCCCATGAGTAAGCTTGAATAACTTCGTGCTTGCTGTGATTTGCACGGTCAAACCTGTGCTGAAATACTGCTTGACCTGCGCATTACCATGGATCAACGTTACGGTAATGGTTGATGCCGTTGTTGCTGTAATTGTCCCCTGCAGGTAAAAGGGAGTGCGCACCCGCGCGTGTTCCCGATTTCCATTTCCCCTTACACCATTATTGGCATTTCTACCTGGATATTGCTGACTATCTTGATCTTGTTGTCTTGTTTGATCTTGATTTCCGGCGCTATTTCCTTGCCCTGCACTGCCCCCATTACCATGACCGTTGTTAGGTCCAGCCGCCATTACAGGTACAACTGAAACAGCCAGGAGGATGAGGACAAGGCTAAGAAGTGTTACTTTTTTCATTTTTCCGTCTCCTTTAAAGAAGATAAACAGATGGTGTGGGAATTTCACACTCCTACTTTTTATGACGCTAAAAACGAGCCTGAGATATGGGTAGGTGAGAATTCTAATCCGTGATTTATTAATCATAGATCTTACCAGATAGCGACCGGTACAGGTATGAATCGGATTATTATTAATCCATAGTTCGAAAAAAGACTACTCCTTCATTGCAAGTTTCAGGATTAATTAGATTAGAATTCCTTGCAACTACCGGAAAGAAAGCGCATCCAAAGGTTGAATATAATTGCATCATGATGTTCGTAGTGGGTGGGAATTTTATATTATTGAATACATATATGGTTTTAAAGAGGTCAATTGTTGAAGGTGGGGCATGACCACGTGGCATTATCTTAGCATTGGGGAGGCAGTCAAGCAGCTTGATGCTAGCCCAGCGGGTCTGACTGAGGCGGAAGCCATAAATGAATGCCGATGAACATTTATCATATCTGCTATTTGGAATATTATGCTGGAAATAACATATGAAGGCAAATGGATGTGAACTGAAAATAATCTTCACAGCTTCTTCACCTCTCACTGGGTATAATAGCCCAGGATTATCCTGAATGAGTGAGTTTGGTTTAGGAATGGTAGATACTGAAATGGATTTGAGACGTGCAACCCTTTGAACGCGCAGCCAAGCTAAGACAAGAAGCAGACCTCGTTTTGGGGTTAATCAGGTTGGATGATATCCTGCGCCTTTATGGCAAGGTCTTCCCGACCGGCAGCTATTTCCTGGATGTGATGGTCTATCCTGATATCGACCTATACATCCCAAAAGTGAGCATAGACCAACTGTTTGAGATTGGGGCTCAGATAGCAAGCTGTGGGCTGGTCACACAGGTGGTGTTTGAGAGGACGGATGATCCTGTGAACATGCCGGAAGGATTGTATCTAAAATCCCGAGTGAAATATGGAAAGTGGGGTCGACCCTGGAAGATTGACATCTGGTCTCTGGAGGAAAAGATCATCCTGAATAGGATGGCAGACATGCACCACTTCCGAGTTAAGATGACAACTGGTTTACGCGAGAAAATCATCAGTTACAAGCTCGCTGTGATGACATCCCAAAAGCGCACGCCTATGTATAGTGGGTATTACATCTATAAAGCCTTCATTGATGAAGGGTTGACGGATTTTGATAATGTGACTCAATATTTGATATCCAACGGCATCCAGATAGAAGGTTAATGATCCATGCATGACTGGCCTGTTGATTTTCTAAGATCTTATCATCTCTGGTGGAAATTCAAATCTTGTTATTAGTTCCAGGAATAATTAATTTTATTAGGAGGTCTAAATGTCTGATCCGGATACTGTCATTCTAATCAACCGTAATGGTATGGGTGAAGCTGACCAGGTCTTACAGTATAAGCTGATCAGTATTTATCTCAAGCTGCTGGATGATCACAATATCCTTCCGGGAGCGATCTGCTTTTACACGGAGGGTGTTCACCTGGTAGTGGATGGTTCTCCAGTTATTGAGACTTTACAATCTCTTGAGGGAAAAGGTGTACGTCTCATCCTGTGTTCAACCTGTCTAAATTACTACAGCCTGACCGATAAGGTGAAAGTGGGCATCGTGGGTGGGATGGGTGATATCCTTGAAGCTCAACGTCAGGCAACCAAGGTGATCATGCTTTAATAGGCAGTTTGTAGGACATGATGGCTGAAATTTAGATTTAATCATGGACTTGGTGAGAATTCTTATGACTATAAAAAATTACCAAGATCCATATGCCTGACTTTTCCAATCGGAGGTGGATGATGAAAAATAACACCATAAGCCTGGTTCGAATTTTCGGTATCCCAATTGGCCTGGACCCATCCTGGTTCCTGGTATTTGCCCTGATCACCTGGGCGCTGGCCGTGAGCTACTTCCCGGCAGAGTTTAAGCAATGGACCAAACTGCAGTATTGGTCAGTCGCAGCCGTAACGTCCATCCTGTTCTTCGCAAGTGTGGTGCTGCATGAGCTGGGTCATTCGATCGTGGCGTTACGGTATAAGTTGCCCGTGAAAAGCATCACCATGTATATCTTCGGGGGAATTTCTGAGATATCCTCCGAACCAACCAACGCCTTATCTGAATTCGTGATTGCCATTGCCGGACCCTTCACCAGTATTATCCTGGCAGCCATCTTTTACCTGTTGGAATTGGTATTTAAAGGCATTGCACCAGTCTTTGCAATGACTAAATATCTGGCACTGATCAATGGCACTTTGGCTGCGTTCAATCTGATCCCGGGTTTCCCGTTGGACGGGGGCAGGGTATTTCGTGCGATCGTTTGGGGCATCACCCGTAACCTGCGCCGTGCAACAGAAATAGCAGGTTTGTTGGGTCACGCCATTGCCTTTATTTTCATCCTATTGGGTGTATGGCGGCTCTTCCAGGGGGATTGGATTAACGGTCTGTGGGTGGCATTCATCGGCTGGTTCCTGGAGAACGCTGTGGTGGGTCAGGTTCAGCAGCAGCGCATCCACACCCTGCTGGCCGGGCATACCGTGGAACAGGCAATGAGTCGCAGCTGTGTGATGGCGTCCGCCGATCTTACCCTGCAAGAACTGGTTGACCAATATATTCTGGATAAGGGGCAGCGATGTCTGGTGTTGATGCGTGGTGAAGAGCCGGCAGGCTTGCTCACCCTGCACAATATTCGCCAGATTCCCAGGGATCGTTGGGGTACCACCACTGCAACCGATGTGATGACACCTTTGTCTCAGGTGAAGCGCACCAGCCCCAAGGTTGGATTGGAACAGGCGCTGGAGCAGATGGGTACTGACGGAGTTAACCAGATGCCTGTGATAGAGAATGGTCAGATCGAAGGTATGCTAAGCCGGGAGGATATTATTAATTATCTGCGCTTGCTCAAGAATTTGGAGAAGTGAGCTGTCACTTGCCGCGAGCGCTTGTATCGAGCACCTGACGGTTGTGTACTGGCTGCCTGGTCGGAGGTTTTAATGTTAAATTCCCGGATCCGCCGTGGTTTTCATAGTTCCATCCTGGTGCTCCTGACCCTTGGTTTAACGGTGGGAATATTTTCCCCATCAACTAAAATACTAGCTGGTCCCTCGGGTTGGATCGGGACGCTGCCAGATAATAATTGGACCGACCTTAATTTAGGAGAAATTGCACCCGCAACTGGCGCACAACTTCCAAACGAACCAATTTTCCTGCGTTATCTCACCCAACTGCTTGGCAATGATTGGCTGGGAGCTGATTGGTTGTACATTGGTCTGGCTGATTACCGCTACCCCGCATTTGATATAAATGGTCAGCAGCTGTATGTGACCAACCCTGTCACTGGTGCAAAGACACCCCAGTGGAATTATGCCCGCTTCTGGACTGAGCCTGGTCCGGCATTGTTAAAAATCGGTGACACCCTTTGGGTTTGGGGTTATGATGCTGGTACTCATAAAGTCTTTGCTGACAGCATCCTGGTAAATCCTCCAACCAGGGTAGCCCAGCCGGATGACGTGGGTGCATATGGTCGTATACTCTCCGTGTCGGCGCAGACCATCACGGTTCAGAATTCAGAGGGGATTCGATCAACTGTAACTGTCGACCAATACACTACCTATAGTTTCCCGAGCGGGGAGGGTTTATCACGCCCTCAGGATGGATTGTGGCTGAGTATCGCGTGGCTGACGGGGTTTGCCGGGTTGCTGGGGCGTTACGAAGGGTTTCACGGAACCTATCGCGGGATCTTGCGTTTAGATTTTAGCCAGCCGTGATATCACATAGGTATTTGAGGGTTGGGATATTTCAGAGTTGCTAATCTCGTATTACAACCTACTCATAGGGGAATGATATCAAGGATCCGAATGGACGGAGGCATCCGTAAGGTGTACATGCATAATAAATATATCCCCTGTCATTGGTTGATACATATCTCAGCATCATTCCCCAACTTGTTTTTGCCGGTGAATTTTATTCAAGCATCTGGATTTGTTTGGTTTTTCTCCAGGATATCAGGCGGGATGGCATTCTTCGGGTCCGCTTAAATCATATCGCCCAGTAATGCCAGCACATCCTCAGCCACCAATCCCTTCTCGATCAGTCTCCGGAGGCGCTCTTTGTTTGATTGAGAATAGGGGCTCCTGGGTTTCCTCGGTGAGAAC
>JBAPSY010000083.1:0-1617 GCA_049281855.1 Anaerolineales bacterium | reverse complement strand
TTGCGGCCTTTTGCGGCAACAATGATTGGGAGCCTGCATATTATCAGGTGCTACCGGATTATCTGGATGGTTACCGGGAAGCTGGTTTTCAAACCTTGTGCATTGGCCAAGAAGCAATCGTAAACCTGGCGACGTTCAGTATCGCTGGGGGTGACAAGAAGAATATCCGCACGGGTGTCAACCGGATGACCAAGCTGGGTTACACGGCTGAGGTGCTCAAGTTGCCCTACCCACCCAGCCTATTAGGTGAGCTGCGCCAAATCAGTGATGAATGGCTGACCTCCGTGCACGGGACTGAGAAGCGTTTCTCACTGGGCTGGTTCGACGAGGCTTACCTAAACAGCACCCCGGTGATCGTTATCCACAGCCCGGATGGCATTATTGATGCATTTGCCAACATCCTCCCCGAGTATCAGGCTAGCGAAGCCAGCATTGACTTGATGCGCCACCGCCGTCAGGCTGAAAAGGGGCAGATGGATTTCCTCTTCGTCTCGTTGTTCGAATGGGCAAAAGGGCAGGGATATGCCACCTTCAACCTGGGACTGAGCGGTCTGGCAGGGATTGGGGAAAACCCGACCGACCCGGTAATCGAACGCGCGTTACACTATGTTTACGAGCACGTAAACCAGTTCTATAACTTCAAGGGGCTGCACGAGTTCAAAGCTAAGTTTGACCCGACCTGGTCACCACGCTACCTGATTTTTCCAAGCGTTGCCAGCCTGCCAGCGGTTACGATTGCCATGATGCGAGCTGATTCCGGGACGGATCTCCTGGGTGGTTATCTAAAGCATAACAAATGAGTGATCGATCGACCACAACCCAACTAAAAGCTAGCTTCACCCGAGTTGGAAAGTATTTAAGGCGCATCCCATTCACCCTGTGTATGGTTGGCTTGCTTTTGCTGGTAGCCTGGGGGACGCAAAGCTTTTTTCAGGAATTGGCAAGGACCTGGGTGAGCCGGCTCGGATTTGCGCCGCGTGATTTTTGGTTTTTCCGCTGGGAGCGGTTGATCTTATCGGCGCTCGTGACCAGTGGTGGTAGTATCTTTTGGTTCGCCCTCGGAATGGTCAGCATCACCAGCGGGTTTGCCGAATGGATGACTGGCAGCCGGAGGGCTGCATTTACCTTTTGGGGCGTGCACCTGGTCACATTGGTGATCGAATCGCTATTGTTCTTATTGCCTCTCCACCAGCTTGGCTTCAGCCAGGCTCGGGCTCTCTTCTTTTCACGCGATGTCGGTCCGTCGGCTGGGTATATGGGCAGCCTGGGGTATATAACTACATTACTTCCCAAGCCCTGGCGCTGGAAAGCTTTTGGGGCTATTTTAGTATTCCTGATCGTTTCCCTATTCCTGCCACCTCGACCGAGCGAAACACAGGCGGTAAAATTATCGTCTGACATGGCGCATTTGATCGCCTTCCTGTTGGGCTGGATAAGCGCATTCCTATTCGAGAGACAAACAACCCTGTAAAACCCTGGAGAGAGCATGCCTGATAAATCGATAGCCCAAAAACTATTCATCAAACCTGGTAATAAGTTCCTGCTGATTGACCCACCCGCGGGATATTTGGCCCAAATGGGTGAGCTCCCAGAGGGGACCATCATCCTGAGTGATTC
>JBAPSY010000082.1:0-3156 GCA_049281855.1 Anaerolineales bacterium | reverse complement strand
GGTGACATGCTGACGGGACCAAAGACAGTCGTCCAGGCGATCGCTTCGGGCAAGAACGCGGCGCTAGAGATCGATGCCTACCTCAAGGGCGAGAAGAAACCGGTGATTGAGAAGCCAACCAAGTCTTATTACACACTGCCCGGTTATATGCCGGTCCCGGTTTCATTGGCGACCGAGTTCTTCGGTCGACCGATCCTCTCCCCGTTCCTTATTTCAGCCTCCCCGTCCACGGATGGGTTGGAACAGATGGAGAGGGCTTATAAAGCCGGTTGGGCAGGTGGGGTGATGAAAACCGCCTTTGATAACGTTTCCATCCACATCCCGGGTGAATATATGTTCACCTATAACCCGTATACATACGCCAACGCTGATAATGTCTCCGGTCACTCGCTTGACCGGGTATGCGGTGAGGTTGAACAACTGATCAAAAAGTGGCCGGACCGGTTGACGATGGCTTCGACGGGTGGTCCGGTCACGGGTAACGACCTAGCTGATGCGGCTGGATGGCAATCCAACACGAAAAAGCTAGAATCAGCTGGGGCGATGGGTATCGAGTACTCGTTATCATGTCCACAGGGAGGCGATGGGACTGAGGGTGCCATCGTCTCACAAAATGCAGCTCTGACTGCCAAGATCATTGACTGGATCTTGCAGGTTGGAGACCCCGACATTCCGAAGCTGTTCAAACTGACTGCAGCTGTTACTTCCATCGTACCCATCCTGCGGGCGATCCGCAAAGTGCTCGCTCAATACCCGCACAAGAAAGCAGGCATTACCCTGGCGAACTCATTCCCCACCCTGGCATTCCGCCCCATTATGGGGCATGCCTGGGAAGAAGGGGTTATCGTGGGGATGAGCGGCGAGGGCGTCACCCCGATCTCATACCTGACCCTGGCGCAGTCAGTCCCAGAAGGGATAGAAATTTCAGGCAACGGCGGACCGATGAATTACAAAGCTGCCATGGATTTCCTTGCCCTGGGGGTCAAAACCGTCCAGTTCTGCACGATTGTCATGAAGCAGGGCTACGGCATCATCCATGACCTCGAATCAGGCACTTCCTTCTTGATGCAGGAACGGGGCATCCAATCGATGAAAGAACTGATTGGTATTGCCCAACCGAACCCAATCACCGACTTTATGGCACTGACGTCGGTTAAGAAGATTTCAGATGCCAACCATGAATTTTGCGTATCGTGTGGCAACTGCGCTCGATGTCCGTACCTGGCGATCACACTGGATGAGAAGGGTTTACCGCACACTGATCCAGCCCTGTGTATCGGATGTTCGATCTGTGCCAAGAAGTGTTTTGTCGGCGCAATTAGCATGCGGGTACGCAGCGCTGAAGAACTTGCTATGCTGAGAGAGCAATAGACACGAAAGGAAAGATATGGCTACTCGCTTCGAAAACGGGATCGTTGTCACGCTTGGAGAAAATAACCGTGTCTTGTGGAATGGAACCGTCGTCACCGATGGGGAGTATATCACCGCAGTGGGTGATTCTGCTGCAATGAAGCAGCGCTTCCCGCACGCCGATTCGATTGACTGCTCCGGGAAAGTCATCCTGCCCGGGTTCATCTGCACCCATCACCACTTTTATTCAACCATGGCGCGCGGGATGAGCATCCCTGGAGATCCCGCCTCGAACTTTGTTGAGATCCTTGAGCGTCTGTGGTGGAAAGTGGATAAGGCGCTGGACGAAGAAGACATCACCCTTTCAGCCCAGCTGCCCCTGATCGACTGCATCCGCAACGGCACGACTACAGTCATTGACCATCATGCTTCCCCCACAATGCGGGACGGTTCGCTCGACTTAATCGAGAACGCCGTCCGGCAGGCGGGCATCCGTGGTTCACTATGCTATGAAGTTTCCGACCGCAACATTGTCGGTGGAGGACTATCGGAAAACAGACGATTCATCAAGAAGGTTAGTAAGGGCGATGGTCAAATTACGGCGATGATGGGAATGCACGCTTCGTTCACTTTATCGGATGCGACCATCGATGAATGCGTCGGAATCGCCCAAGAGGCGGGTGTTGGTTGTCACATCCATGTGGCCGAAGATGCTGCTGACCGTGAAGATTCCCTCGCCAAATATCGTGTGCCGACCGTGAAACGGCTGGAGAAGCTAGGTGTTACGGGCGAAAAGTCAATTTTTGTCCACTGCGTCCACATCAACGACTCTGAGATGGACATCCTCTCTGCAACCAAGACGTGTGTCGTTCACAACCCCGAATCGAATATGAATAACGCGGTCGGCGTCACGCCACTGTTGAAGTTGCTAAATAAAGGCGTGCTGGTCGGACTGGGCACCGATGGCATGGGTTCAGACATGCTAGCCCAGATGCGCTGTGCCTACCTGCTGCACAGGCTTGCCAACCATGACCCGCGCGTTGCTTTCATAGAAGCCCCGCAAATCCTTTTGCAGAATAACGCCGCGATTGCTGAACGACAGTTCGGTCTACGATTGGGCGAGATTGCCGAGGGCCGTCCAGCCGACCTTGCCATCATCGATTACCAGCCTCCTACACCGCTAAGTGAAGCGAATTTCCTTGGACATCTCATCTTTGGTCTTGTGGACGCGACAGTGGACACAACAGTATGTAAGGGCGTAATTTTGATGAAAGGAAAGCAAATCTTGAGCATGGACGAAGAGCGTATTGCCGCCCGCTCGCGCGAATTAGCCCCGAAGATGTGGAAGCGGCTGCAGGAACTTTAGAAGCCCATTTCTGCCAATATTCCCAGAACGTTTGGGAGAAGAAAGGAAGATTTGATGGAACGCGTTGCCCTCTACCTGCAAGATACGCACGATCTTCGTGACGGACTCGATTACGTCAGGTATGCGGAAAGTAAAGGCTTTGAAGCAGTCTGGCAGGCTGAGAGCCGTCTGGTGAGAGATGCGATTGTGCCGATGGCAGCCTATGCGGCAGTAACTGAACGTATCAAGGTTGGCTCGGGGGTAATCAATAACTGGACGCGCAACATCGGCCTGCTGGCAGCCACCTTCCTTACGTTGGACGACCTGGCTCCAAACCGCATTATTTGTGGTATTGGCGCCTGGTGGGATCCGCTGGCGAAAAACGTGGGCATTGATCGCAAGAAGCCACTAACCGCCATGAAAGAGACGGTCCTGGTTTTGCGCCGATTGTTGAACATGGA
>JBAPSY010000081.1:0-5475 GCA_049281855.1 Anaerolineales bacterium | reverse complement strand
GTGTAGACCTGGCACCCGCAGACGGGAAACTGTATGGATTGAGAGATGTTACTGGAACCGTGCAATCCATCCCCCTGATTGCATCCTCGATCATGTGCAAGAAAATTGCGGCGGGGGCACAAGCGATATTATTGGATGTGAAGGTCGGATTAGGAGCCTTCATGACCGACCTGGAAGACGGAAGAAAATTAGCTGAGCTAATGGTAGAAATCGGAACGATGGTGGGGAGGAAAACAGTAGCGATTTTATCGGATATGAACCAACCGTTAGGTAAGGCAGTAGGGAATTCATTGGAGTTGCAGGAAGCCCTGGATACTCTTAGAGGCAATGGACCGAATGATTTTTACGAGCACTGCATGGTGGTATCGGGTTATATGCTCGCGCTTGGAGGACTTGCGCAGGATGAAATCCACGGGAGGAGAATGGCTGAGGAAGCTTTGAAAGCAGGTAAATCTCTACAGAAATTTCATGATTTAATTCAGGCTCAGGGAGGGGACGTGAGCTTTGTAGATGAGCCGGGCAAGTTTGCCAAAGCCAGTTTAATCGCTGAGATCGAATCTCCCCAAAGTGGATATTTAAGGGAGATCAATGCGTGTGATGCAGGTGAAACGGCTGTCCTACTCGGTGGTGGGAGAGAACGGAAGGGTGATCCGATCGATTATACGGTCGGCGTTGTGGTGGAGCATAAAGTTGGGGATTGGGTGAAAAAAAGTGATCGACTATTCACAATTCACGCCAACGATGAAGGCAAGCTGGAGATAGCAATACAGAAAATGCTTAAGGCTCATCAATGGAGCGATAAACCTGTTAAACCACTTTCACTATACTATGGGACGATTAGCTAACTTGTAAAATTAATCGCCACCCACTGAAGAGTATAGATTCTTCAAAAACTTATCTGGTTGGTGGGAATATTCATCCAAGGGTAAGCTCGCTTGCGTGAGCTTGAGCAGGGTTTGGTTCAACCAATGGTTTACGGGTGTGGGGATATGCAAGCGCTCAGCAAAACGTACCACAGCACCATTTAGATAATCCACTTCGCTATTCCCGTGTCCTGAATATAAGTCGATATGAAAAGAGGGCATCTTTTGACCGCGACCTCTGCCAGCAATACGTGAGATTATTGGGCGGGAAAGTGACGGATGAAGGTTTTTAATGGTCCAAGCGAAAATCCGCACGGGCGTGCCAGGTAAATTAACCGGTTGAATTTCCAGACCACGCATAACAGCGATTGCTTCGCGTAACTGCTCAATCTCCACACGATAAAGAACTGGGTGATATAGGATCTCTGCGGGGGTCATATCCAGGATGGCAGAGGAGGCATTCGCCAACAAGTTGGTCAGCATTTTCGACCATTTCATTGCGATTGCAGAGGGGTAAATCCGGGCGTTAAGACCAGCATCGGATAATGCCTGTACGATTTTTGATGAAAGTGGGTGACCCCCAGAAACTCCAACACCTCGCAAGCGCTCGAGAAGGATATCCCCTGTTGCGCGCCGGCGAATGGCACTGGTAACCGTTCCAGCAATCACCTTGTTTTTACCAAGGGCAGTTTCAAGCGCAGGTTCGTTTTCCACACCATTTTGAAGACAAAGAACAGGAGGTAAAGTGGTGGAATATGGGCGGAGCATTTCAAGGGCAGAAGGAGTATCGAACGATTTCAGGGCAAAGATTGCGACATCAAATGTGGCAAGAGCTAGGACATCTGGAAGGGATGAATATACATCAGGATGGAGGATGTGATGCTCCTGCCCAAGGATATTCAACTTGAGACCGTGCTCTTTAAGCGGGGCGACAGCTTCAGGCTGTTCCAAAAATACAACATTTTGACCGTGTAGGATCAGGTTGCCACCAACATAAGTACCA
The DNA here is from genome assembly GCA_049281855.1 of Anaerolineales bacterium. Lineage (GTDB taxonomy): Bacteria > Chloroflexota > Anaerolineae > Anaerolineales > UBA4823 > FEB-25. Next base: position 3,609 of record JBAPSY010000081.1, on the reverse strand, counting down.
ATGGCACCGGCACCAAAGATGAGCCAATTTAATCTTGCTTCCAAGCTATTACTCCTTCAGCCTGATCCTGAGTTAGTTGATTATTGAGATTGATCACTGCCCATTGGCGGGAGGAGGAATTATAACGAAATTGCGCATAGCCAGTATTTCCGAAGTGAAAAATAGGGCTGTTATAGTGACCCTGAGGAGTGATACCCATGATCACATAAAGTGCCTTATTTAAAATACCTCCATGTGAAACGACCAGATAGGTCCTAGCAGGTTGACGGATAATTTTCTGCAGTGCCAAGCTGGCGCGAGTATAGAGGTCCAATTGGCTTTCACCATTCCCTCCAATCGGTTCATAAGGGTGGAAGAAATCCACAGGTGGAATCCGGTGATCGATTTCTTGTAGGTCAGCTCCTTGTAAATTACCGAAATTGCGCTCCTTCCAGGAAGGGTCATATTCAACCGGAGCCTTCAAACAGTCAGCGATGATTTCAGCGGTCTGGGCAGCCCGCAGGAGAGGGCTGCTGACAATCAGATCAAACTTTGTACCATTGGATTTCCAATAAGAAGCCAATCGCTTAGCTTGTTCCACGCCAGCACCTGTCAGCGGATAATCGGATTGACCTTGAAGCACACTCGACGAATTTCCTTCGGATTCACCATGCCTTAAGAGAGTGATAAAGTGCATTATTATCCCTCGCCAGAATTCCAGTGCTGATGGTCGTTTACTCCGAGGATATACCACCGATGGGAAGCAGGGTTATAACTTAACGTAGCGAAAGCTGAATTGTTAAATCGAAAACGCGGTCCATGGAAGTTGGGCTGGGGAGCGATCCCAAGGATGGCATAAAAGAACATGTTGAGTAACCCGCCATGAGAAACGATTAGGTAACTTCCAGGTGTATGACAAAACAGGCTTTGGACTGCTCTACCCGCTCGCAGGTATAACTCCCATTGACTCTCACCGGTTTGGCCAATAGCCTGGTATGGGTGGATAAATGGAGGTTGTGGTAAAGTTTCTTGCACTTCCTCCTCTGTCAGACCGGCCATTAATCCATTATCCCGTTCCATCCATAGGGAATCTAATTCCAGTGGTACGTTCAAGCCAGAGGCAATAATTTCGGCGGTCTCCCTGGCACGCGCCAGGGGACTGGATATGACCAGATCGAATACCTTTGCCTCAGATTTCCAGCGATCCAACAGGGCTTTGGATTGGTCTCTTCCGAGGTCGGTTAGTGGAAAATCAGCTTGACCCTGGTGTTTTCCTTCAAAGTTACCCTGTGATTCACCGTGCCTGAGCAATGTGATTTGGTAAAAGATGGGGGATTGAGTCTGAGTATACATTGGTAGATGAGAACTTACGCTCCCCAGCTCCGTGCCCCATGCAGAAATGATTCACCAGTTTGAATGTTTCTACCAGCCAGCTGCAGCTCATCCAAGACCAATACACCCTTACCCGTCATGATTGCAGGTAACTTTTGATGGATGATCTTTTTCCCGGCTGGTTTTGAAGGAGCCTTGACAGGATGAGCACGGTGGATTTTGAGGATTTGATCATTCCAATAAGTGAATGCGCCTGGCCAGGGATAGAATGCCCTGATCTTTCGATCCAGGTCGATGGCAGTCGTTGAAAAATCCAGCAACCCATCTTCTTTTTTAATCATCGGAGCATATGTGGCCAAGGAATCATCCTGGGTTTTAGATACAAGTTTACCAGAGAGATATAGTGGAAGCGTTTCCATCAGAAGTTCAGCCCCAATCTCGGATAACTTCGCAATAAGCTTGCCTGCGGTATCCTCCCCAGAAATTTGAATAGATTTTTGGATCAAGGTCGGTCCAGTATCGATACCAGGATCCATACGCATGATGGTTACACCTGTCTGTTCATCCCCATGTAGGATTGCGGCTTGAACAGGGGCAGCACCGCGCCAACGAGGCAAAAGTGAGGCATGCACATTAATACAACCGAATTGTGGTAGATCGAGAACTGCTGGCCGGAGGATCTGACCAAATGCAGCAACCACGATTACGTCAGGTGCCCAAAGGTTTATTTGTGGGATTACATCAGGCTCACTCAATTTTCGAGGTTGGATAACGGGCAGGTCTAATTCATCCGCAAGAATTTTGATGGGAGGTGGGCTGAGCACGCGTCCGCGTCCAGCAGGTCGGTCAGGTTGGGTGATTACTCCAGCAACGGAATACTGACCAGCCAGTTTTCGTAAAACCGGCAATGCGAACTCTGGTGAGCCCATGAAGACAATACAATGCATTATGGGCGATTGTAGCATAATTTTAAAGCAAACTACTTACTGAGACGGTAATTCTTTACCCCTCCGCCTTCTTTTTCTGCCAGGTTTCGTCGTCAATCAATGTGACCACTCTAAAGCCTTCTGCGTACTGCATTTCTTTTCCTTTGGCGGTATCGGTCGCCCATTCCTTGAGCATGGATTCAGGGTCCCAGTCCTTCAGCTGGCTTTTATGGGCACGCAATGCAGCGATTTTGAGATCCATGGTATCTTCAATATTTACAAATACGTCAGCCTTTTCCCACACCTGGGCATATACTTTGCGTACTTTATGGGCAGTGAGTCCTTCTTGTGCCAATTCTTCAAACAGATTGGGCTGCCCGGCAGCTGGGAAGGTGGCATCCAGGGCTGCCATGGCGGCTGCACGATGATCGGGATGATTGATGTAATCACTACCTGACCACACCATGGTTGGATCACCGGTGATGATGACCTCAGGACGGTGCCGGCGGATTTCACGGACCAGTTTTTTCCGTAGCTCGAGGGTTGGTTGTAATAGGCCATCGGGTTCGCGCAGGAATACAACCTGGTTTACACCTGCTATGCGAGCAGCTTCCAATGATTCAGCTTCGCGGATTTGAGTTGCTTTTTCACGCGTCATATCAGGCTCATCGATACCAACATCACCGCTGGTGCAAAGCACATAAACCACACGGGTTCCTAGGCCAGCCCAGCGAGCCAAGGTCCCAACACAAGTAAATTCGTTATCATCGGGGTGCGCACTGATCGCCATGGCAGATTCAGGGATATAGATATTTGTAGACATAAAGTGCCACCATTCTCTGGTAAATCAAGTTAACCAGGCACAATGAATTTGAAAAGAAAACCGCGCGCCTTGCGCACGGCCTATAAGTGGGGCGGGTGGGACTTGAACCCACAAGGTGTCACCACCGGAGGATTTTAAGTCCTCTGCGTCTGCCAATTCCGCCACCGCCCCGTGGGATATATTCTACCTGAATTGAGGGATAGGTCAAGGAATAGAATTACTCGGCAATAGAGATATATAAACTAGTATTGGACCGAACTTTATGAACACAGAATTAGCAGTAAAACTCACGATTTATCACCAATTTCTAACTCAAAGTTAGCAGATAAAACCAAGGCACAAAATATTAAGGCTGTTAAGAATTACTTAGCAACAGGTGCTAAGTTAGGTGATGCACAAGTACTTCAGGCATACGCACTGAACCTACCCTTATCTAGCAGATCATTCCTGAAAGCAGCTATTCACCTGTTATCAAAAGGTTTAGTACATAATCTAAAGGCAGGTGAAACACCTGATAATCTGCCACAGGTGCAAGCATCACTATACAAG
>JBAPSY010000080.1:0-4169 GCA_049281855.1 Anaerolineales bacterium | reverse complement strand
TATAATGCAAATTGCATCGCAACCGCCCGTGATCCGCGGAGGCAGGGCAGTTCTAAGCACCCTGCCAGCACAGTGTATCCAAACCAACCGCCGGCCTATAACGCCGGCGGTATTGTTTTCCCAAAAGGAGCGCAATATGACACAAACCAATAGCAGTATTTTACGTGGTTACTTCGATGAGGTGATTAACCAGAAACAGCTGGACCTGATCCCCAAGTATTTCAGCGAGAAATTCGTAGGCCACGGCACACCCTACGTGGGCATGGGATTGATGATCGACGACAGCAGCGGGGAAAAGGTCACCATCCAGTTAGTAAATAAAGGCAGCCCGGCCGAGGGCAAGCTGATGGTGGGTGATGAGATCCTGCGCGTTGATGATGGCGAGCGCACCTGGAAAACCTTTGAAGAGCTGCGCCAGACCGTTTGGGGTCAGGGTCCGCTAGGCACTTCAATCACGTTGCGGGTGCGACGGGAAAAAGCTGAACACGAGATCACGCTTGTGCGCGGCCTGGTGCAGGGCTTCGAATATCCCTACCAGCTTATTGAGTCCGGCACACGTGAGTACTTCAAAGAGTGGCCCGACCTGAAAGCCCGCCTGGTGAATGTGATCAAAGTCGGTGACCTGGTGGCCTACCACGCAGAGAACCAGGGGCACAACGTTCGCTATGGGCGCAGCGCGGTGTGGGCTGAATTCGGTTTCGTGCGCTTCCAGGACGGCAAGATCATTGACTGGTGGAGCGCAGAAGACGGGGTCGCCCAATTCAAGCAGCTCGGCTACACCATCCTCGCACCGGCGTTGGTGAAACAATAAAACAGAAACCTTGGAACTTTAAATAAATAGACAGTTCACCCCGTAACCCACGGGGCGGTCGCCTTCCAGGCCATGAACGCGACCAGCCCCGTGATTGGGGTTGAATTATAGATCTCTAACGATGGTGGCTAATAGCAAGAGGGCTGCAGCAATCAGGGCCAGCCAGAATGCATACGTGGCGAGTGCCGCGATAACACCTGTCTTACCGAGCAGTGCCAGTACCGCCAGTGCCAGAGCTATGAACCAGGTAATATTCTTCGGTGGGGATAATCTCATCTTGTTCCTCCATATATCGAAAATGTAAGTTCCGCAGTGCGGCCAAACAGCAGCCTGAAGCTACCCTCGCTGCTCAATAAGGTTAACCCTTAAATCGGGTTCAGGTTGTGGATTTTCGGCTCAGTCTTCGAGAATAAAGGTTACCTTCATCTGGACGCGATACTCGGTAATATGTCCATTATCATCGATGACGACTTCCTGATTCTCAATCCATGCGCCTCTGACGTGCGTAAGAGTTTTTTGGGCGCGCGCAACACCGACCTTGAGTGCATCATCGAAACTCTTGGTAGAAGACGCTTTGATTTCAGTGACCCGTGCGACTGACATTGGTGAGCTCCTTTCTATGGGTTGAAGCTAAAAGATATTTTGGATGCAGAGATGTAGATCTCTTTCTATACGATCTCGGGACTCGCGGATAACGGCTCGCCGCTCGCGGCTCGCGGCTCGGAATTTAGTGTCGCCTGCGCCTCGAAACAATGCCACCATCTCCAGCATTGTTTAAAGTATACATCAATTCCCCGTCTCAATCGAGGGTCCACGGATCTAACAAGGGGTTTAAACCCCTTGTTGGGAGGGATTATGGGTGAGGGCAGAAATAATAACCGGGATCGAGGGTCCACGGCAATAAAAAAAAGGGCAGGTCTCGACCTGCCCCTACGGTCTAAATAATAAAAATATCCTTTGTGTCCCTTGTGACCTTCGTGTTTATCTTTTTCTTCTCATTCGCTGGTCATGATGAACAGCGGCTTCATCTCGAAGGACTCGTAGTGCGGTCTCAGGCGCTCGCAGTTGTAATAAGTCTTGATGTCCACCACCTTCTTCGTCCCGGTGACCACATCGATCGGCATATTATCGTAGCGCCCGTTCTTCAGCACCACCAGCCTGCCATGCACCTTCTTCATCGCTAGGTTCAGCGCCAGATTGCCATACGCCATCGGCACGATCGAGTCGATCGCATCAGGGTCACCTCCGCGCACCATATAGCCCAGTTTTTGGTTGATGATGTTGATCGGCTTGCCGTTGTTATACTTGCTGGTCAGCTCTGCCAGTTTGACCGAGACCAGGTCGCCGATCCCACCCAGCTTGGCATGCCCGTATGCGTCGGTAGTCTTATCCAGGAAGACCATCTCCTCGCCTTCGAATACCGCCCCCTCCGAGACGAGCACTACGGAATACTTGCTCGGGTTGCGATTGCGGTCGTCTACCAGCAGCTCAGCCAGGCGCTCGATGTTGAACTTGTATTCTGGGATCACACAGCGGTTGGCCGCGCCCGCCATGGTGGGCAGCATGGCGGTAAAGCCAGCATAGCGCCCGAACACTTCCAGCACCATGATGCGCTCGTGCGAGCCGGCAATGGTGCGCAGGTTGTTGGTAAGCTGGATGGTGCGCGTCACGCAGGTGCTGAAGCCGATGCAGTAATCCGTGCCGGGCACATCGTTATCCATCGTCTTGGGGATAGCGATGACCCTCATGCCTTCCTGGTACAGCCGCACGGCGTAGCTCAGGGTATCATCCCCGCCGATGGGGATCAGGTAATCGATGCCCATCCAGTCCAGGTTCTTCAGGATCTCCGGGGTGAGGTCATTCACCTCGGCGTTGTACTTGTCCTGCAGGTGGGTAGGCACGCTGTCCTTCTTCACCGCACTGGGGCGTGTGCGCGAGGTATGCAAGAACGTACCACCCGTGCGGCCGGCCTTGTTGACCACTTCCTCGGAGAGGACCTGATAATTGTCGCTGTTATCCGCTTTATCGTCACGCACCACATCGATGATCCCCCCCCAACCGCGGCGCAAGCCGATGACTTTATAGCCCTCACGCAGGGCGCGGATCGTCACGGCGCGGATGGCCGGGTTCAGCCCTGGCACATCCCCACCACCGGTCAAAATACCAATCACACCAGCTGTTTTCTTTATATTCGCCATTTTAAAGCTCCAAATACCATTCCCGAGCAGAGCATGCACCCAGGAATTAGATTATATCCAGGTAGGTTCCTGGTAAATTCCAAACTCTTTCTTCATCACACCGATGATCTCGCTCAGCGTGGCATACGCCCGTACTGCCTCCAGGATGAAAGGCATGGTGTTCTCTGTGCCTGCACAGGCAAGGCGCAAGCGGTCCAGCGCCTGACCCACCCGCCCCGCATCACGCTCCTTGCGCACTTGCTTCAAGCGCTCCGCCTGGCGGGCATAGCCTTTAGGGTCCATCCCCAGGAGGGGGATGGAGAGTGGCTTATCCTCAGTGTAGGCATTCACGCCCACAATCCTGCGTGACGAAGCGTCAATCTCACACTGGTAACGATAGGCAGCATCCGAGATCTCACTCTGGAAGAAGCCTTTATCGATGGCAGGCAGCACCCCTCCCAGCTCGTCGATGCGCCGGAAGTAATCGTATGCTTCGGCTTCGATGCGCCTGGTCTGGGTTTCGAGGAAGAAGGATCCCGCCAACGGGTCGACCGTGTTGGCCACACCCGATTCCTCGGCGATGATCTGCTGGGTGCGCAGGGCGATCGTGGCGGCATGCTGTGAGGGCAGCGCCAGGGCTTCATCCATGCTGTTGGTATGCAGCGACTGCGTGCCTCCCAGCACCGCGGCCAGTGCCTGGATGGCCACGCGCACGATATTGATCTCAGGCTGCTGGGCGGTGAGTGAGACGCCCGCCGTCTGGGTATGGAAGCGCATCAGCCAGGAGCGCTCGTCCCTGGCATTGAATTTATATCGCATCTCATGGGCCCAGATACGCCGCGCCGCACGGTATTTGGCGATCTCTTCGAAGAAGTCGTTGTGGGCATTGAAGAAGAACGACAGGCGTGGGGCGAAGCTGTCGATATCTAGCCCGCGCTTAAGCGCCCAGCGCACGTACTCCATCCCATCAGCCAGGGTGAAGGCCAGCTCCTGGGCAGCAGTCGAGCCGGCCTCGCGAATGTGGTAGCCGGAGATGCTGATCGTATTCCACTGGGGCACGCTGTTCGTGCCGAACTCGATGGTATCCACCACCAGGCGCATGGAAGGCTCGGGCGGGAAGATGTACTCTTTTTGGGCGATATATTCCTTGAGGATGTCATTCTGGGTGGTGCCGCGTAGCT
>JBAPSY010000079.1:0-5557 GCA_049281855.1 Anaerolineales bacterium | reverse complement strand
CTTTATGGCACCTTACTGAGTAATGTGCCCGACTACAACGGCTCGGAGATCCAAGTTGATCGCATCGAGGTAACAAAGTAAGTATTTATCATTAGGACTTTCGTCCAGTATTTTCATTGGTCACAATTCACAACGGAGACAACAGAATCCAATATCCAATGACAGAAAAAGGACAGCATGGATCTTCATTTTTATGTCATAATAATTAAGAGAACTTTTCCTCTGTGCATTCAAATATTCTGAAATTAGATATCAAGAGGGTGCAATAATGAGAAGAATTCATATGAGAAAGAACAGCAATAGGTTTCTAGGCCTATTCATAGTTGTTCTCCTTACAGCGCTGTGGCGAGTTTTTGACCGGCGTTCGCGGGAACGCATTCCCGGTCAAGAGGGCATTGAAGATCCTGAGATCGCTGCTGCATTTGAATGGGTATCCAGAACGCCGCAAATGCGCTGGATACGCGATTTTGTTATCTCTCAGGCGGTTGTACTGAAGAATCATGGGGAAGCAGTTGACCTGGGTTGTGGTGCAGGTCAACTAGTGATGGAAATGGCCCGGAAAGCACCAGGCTTACAAATGACTGGAATCGACCTATCGGAAAAGATGCTCGCGGATGCTAGACAGTCCATACAGTGGGTAGGTATGGAGGATCGGGTCGATTTCCGCTTGGGTAATGTGGAGGAAATTCCCTTCCCCGATCAGTCATTAGACCTGGTAATCAGCACGGCTTCGCTGCACCATTGGACCGATCCAGTGAAGGTGTTAAACGAGATTGATCGGATCCTGAAACCCGGTGGGGCATATTATGTCTTTGATCTGCGCCGAGATATGGCTCTGCCCTTTTACCTGTTGATCTGGTTCGCCACACAGTTTATTGTTCCTGCTGCGTTGCACCGGGTTAATGAGCCAATGGGCAGCCGCAACGCTTCCTATACCGTTCAGGAACTGGTTGATCTCACCCGGCAATCCAGACTGCGCGGCGGGCAAGTCACTACCGGTCCGATATGGATCATTTTGGCGGGGAAAAAGAGTGTTGCATAAAATAAATGAGATCCTTCGTATTATCAATAAAAAAATGAAGCAACCGGCTAGATCGTTTTGAACTTGCTTAATACATAAGATAAATTATTGTTTTACTTGGATTGCCGGCTGCATTTCATTCTTATTGTCGTATGCAACAATGTGCAACGCCAGTAACACTGCATGGTAATAATGGACATGTTGGATAATTTAACCACCACTTACAGAATAGTGTATTTATCTTAGCACCATGCGAAGAAGACGCTTTGGGTTGTGTAAACGCTAGGATGAAATATAATAATCGGAGTTACATAAACGTCACATCGTCCCAAACAGGAGGTGTTTTTTGATCATCAAACAAGCTTTTGGACGAAGCGGGCATTTGAGTTCACGCATCCTTCTTGGTGCAGCAGCCTTTTCAGATGTCACTCAAGCCGAGACGGATGCGGCTTTGGAGTTAGCATTGTCATTTGGGATTAATCACGTTGATGTGGCTGCTAGTTACGGCGAGGCGGAGCTCCGTATCGGAAGTTGGATCAGCCGGCACGGCAAGTCCTTCTTCCTTGCTACGAAAACCGGGGAACGCACAGTGAATAAAGCGCGTGAGGAGTTCCATCATTCCTTGGAGCGCTTACAGGTAGATCAAGTGGATCTGTTGCAGTTGCATAACCTAGTTGATCCACAAGAGTGGGAAACAGCGTTAAGTCCAGGTGGCGCGTTGGAAGCCGCCATCGAGGCGCGCGAGCAGGGACTGGTACGCTTTATCGGCATTACAGGCCACGGGTTAACAGCAGCCGCAATGCACTGTCAGGCGCTTGAGCGGTTTGATTTTGACTCCGTTTTACTGCCGTTTAGTTATGTGATGGTGCAGAATGAGCAATATCGCAGCGATTTTTTGAGCTTAACAGAAATATGCCAATCCCGAAATGTGGCAATGCAAACCATTAAATCAATCGTGCATACTCCTTGGGGGGAGTATGAGCCTAATCGAGCTACCTGGTACCGCCCTCTAGAAAAACAAGCTGATATAGATCGAGCAGTGCATTGGGTTCTGGGGCGTGCTGGGTTATTTCTGAATTCAGTGGGAGATGTTCACATTCTACCGAGGGTATTAGACGCAGCCAATCGCTTTATCACACCACCCACGGACGACGAAATGAAAACGCAGATGGATAAACTGGGAATGCAGCCGCTTTTTACTTGATACAAAAGCGCACCTAAGTAATTGCACCTTACCAACTCGGAATTGGACCTAGACTTGCTCTCCTTGCTTCATACCGCGGATTTGTGATCCTGCTGCAACCGGCTGCGATACCATTAACACGGGATGGAAAATAAGGACATCATGGACATTCAAATTCCCGTACCAGAAGGAGGTTTGGTATTCTGTGGACGACCCCTCGATAAAAATCGATCTGTTTGAATGCACACTTCGTATACCGAGGTCCGGTAAATGCTAATATCGTGCTGATTTTGTTTGTTTATCACCGCAATGATAACTATCACCCTCTTTTTGCTTTTTCCACTATAGCTTTAATTCGGTTCTCTCGCGTTTCAAGTCTTTTTGCATTCTCCAGCCAGTATAGGTACTGTTTCTTCAGCGAAGCCGGCCAATTTTCGAAAGCCATCCAGGCATCGTTTTCCTCCAATTCTTGCACAAGGTCGTCTGGTACAGAATTCACATCTTCCCGGACGATTGCCGCTTCCCATTCACCGGATTCTTTAGCTTCCAAGATCTTCTCCAGTCCTGCTGAGGTCATCCGGCCTTCCTGAATCAATTTCTCAACCCGCCTTTGGTTATTCACTGACCAAATACTATTGGGCTTACGAGGTGAAAACCTCAAGGCATAGGTTTCTTTGTTGATAGGCTGAAGTGCTCCATTGATCCATCCAAAGCACAAAGCTTCTTCGTTTGCTTCTTCAAGCCAGAGATGCGGATTGGATGCTCCTTTTCTACTGATGAGCAGCCAGGCTTCCTGCTCGGTGGCGTGATGCACTTCCAGCCATGCCCTCCATTCTTCACGGTTTGTAAACGCCATGCATTGATCTGGAATTTTCATCTCTACCGATATTTTCCTGGATGAGATAGAACCTAGAATAAATTATACAAGTAAACCATCGGTGCGCTGTTTCATTTCCAACCAAAAATTAACAGAATAAAAATACCCATCTACAATGATCCGATAATTTTCGATCAAAAAAACATGATGATAAAAATTCCAATAATAGATGGTGGTATAACGGGCGAAGGCATGATCGCCTTGCGAGAATATGCAAAAGGAGGATTCATCCTTACTTGAAGACACGGGAATGTGGTTTAGAACAGTGAAATACCTGCTCTTTCAGAAGATGATCAGGTCCATTTATTATGAATGGGCTGAAATTTGAGAGTTATGCTAGGGCTACAAGATTGCCGTGGATCACTCGAAAAATCCAGGAGAATATTCCAGTTATTTTCCCCCTCAGGACAGGGTTCCGGATTGCCTTTCCTTGCTTCATACCGATGCATATCGGGTACACTGCGTGTACAATTCGGGAACAATTCGGGTACAGATATGCTGAAACAGCATGCAAGGAGCGCAGCGAGTTGTATGGTGATTTTGGCACAAATTAGACGTAATAGACGGCATTTTCCCCCTTTTCCCCTACCTGCTTATCTATCGCACTGAAGAAGTCGAGGGTGCGAATCCCGCCAGTTCCACTGGAATACTCCCATAGGCGGGGGATTCTTTTTTTTAGATGACTCCATATAGGGGTTAGCGGGAAAGTGCTTCCAAATCGTCAATCATCTCAGCAACTTCATCCTGCATATTCGATAAAAGATGGCTATAAACATCCGTAGTGATCGAGGTTCTCGCGTGGCTCAGCCTGCGAGAAACGATTTTAATGGTGCAGTTATGATGTAATCTGGTGCAGCCGGATTGAAACCCGACTTATCAGATTATCAGCGTGTAGCTCAATGGTAGTGCAGTCGCCTTTTAAGTCGAACGCTCTTTGTTTAGCCAGCCATCTGGTTGAAGGTTTAGCGAACACAAGACATTTGAATCCTTCCACGTACATGAGCCCTCATATTTAAGGTTTTATTATTTTTATACCCCTATATTGCGATCCGCTCTGATAATCTACAGCTAGACTTTTCTCTACACATGTTTAATTCCAAATTGAAGCCGAACTATGGCAAGTGTAAAGAATACCGGATTCTGGAGCGGGTTTTTGATGAGCGTTATCGGCTGGAAAAATTTGTGGTGGTCCCTAAAGCCTAAAAAGAGCTAGGGGCATGCAGTCTTCAATCCCTGGACGATTGGGAAGCTACTATTCGGGAGGTCGGCAGTGGATTGAAGCAAGGCTATGTGGCTAAGTTTGCAGTCACCATTTGTGAGACCTGCCCGTTCCAAAAAGCCAGAGAATGCCCAACCCGTTATCGAAAGCATAAACAGTTTTACGGTTTGTACTTTCTGACCTGGAAAATGATGGTCACTTTGCGCTGACGCCGCAATCAGGTATTCCAGAAAACGAAGCAGAATCCTCGCACGGCCATTGAAGCTACAGTTCGGGCTATCAAACTCCCCTTCCCGAAGGGAAAGTCGCTTGTGCGAGGTAGGTTTCGCATGTTTTACGTGAGGATCGGGTCAGCTTCGATCATCAATGTGAGGCAAATTCAGAGACATCTGGCGTCCAAAATTAATATTCTATCCCAGGAATCTTTTTGTCTTTTTCGCCGGAAATATATCTTTGTTTTCTGAGGTGCGTTTTGAATACTTTTATACGCTTATAAATCTAGTTCTTTCAGGAGAGTCTTTTAATTTATAATACAAAAAATTCTAGTGAGAAATATAAAACAATAACGGTTGAAATTCCTATGAACGATACCTCCACGACTCAGGAAATCGCTACACTTGAGCCTCTGACAACTGAACGCATACGCGAGCTCTGGTCGCAGACTTACAACACGCAGGGTAAACCTGATTGGTCGCATCTATTCCCCTACTACCACGATGACATCATCTTCGAAGACAGCATCCAGCATATCGAAGGTAAAGCGGAGTTCATGGCGATATGCAACCGCCTGGCTCTCCGCTGTGATAAGCTCAATATGGACATCCTTTCGATCGTTATGGATGGGAAGCAGGTCTTTTTCCAATGGAAGATGCTGATGAGCTTCAAACGCTGGCCCAGCAATGCCCTGTATGGCTGCACCAAGCTCACCTTGGGTGAAGATAACCGCATCATTACCCAGCGTGATTATTTCGATCTATGGGGCACCATTCTGAATGGAATTCCCCTGTTACGAAAATCTTATTGGAAGTTCATGCGCAAATATTTTGGGTAGAAGCCTGACGAAAATGAAACTGCCTGAAGAACTGCAATTCATTGAAAACGCCCGCCTGCCCCAGAAGACCACCCAAGCACGCATGGACGGCAAACTATGTGTCCTTACCGGCGCTACATCGGGTGTGGGCTATCAGGCTGCTAGGAGGCTTGCCCAGGGTGGAGCCAGCCTGGTGCTGGTATGCCGTAATCCTCATAAGGCTGCCA
>JBAPSY010000078.1:0-7793 GCA_049281855.1 Anaerolineales bacterium | reverse complement strand
TTCAATTAAATGATTCGAACTTTCTTTACGCATCAGGGCGGTTCTCCTGTAAATCCTCCTGCTTTCCTACTAATTCCCCTAACCGCCTCATCGCCCGGTCAGTCTCATACGACCACCAGGCTGCATTAAATCGAATGAAATTCTTATACTGATGTGTGGCTGAAAATATGTATCCCGGTGCCAGGGTGATCCCGGCTTGCAAGGCATGCTTGTAAAGCTCGAGCGAATCAGCATAATCAGGGAGCTGTACCCACAGCACAATCCCACCATTCGGTCTCGTGACCCTTGTGCCTTCTGGGAAGTAACGCATCACCGCCTGTGATAGCTGCGATACAAAGCTGGCATATAGTCTGCGGATGCTGCGCAGGTGGTGGTCATATCCCCCCGACTCAAGGAATTTGGCAATCGCCACCTGGGGCAGGGTCGCAGTGGCAACGTTCGTCGTATATTTCAGCCACTCAATCGTTGCTTTGAACCTTCCAGGTACCACCCATCCAACCCGGTACCCTGGCACAAGGTCTTTTGAGAACGAGGAGCACAATAAGACCATTCCCTTACGGTCATATGCTTTACATACACTTGGGCGCACTCCCGAAAAATAGATCTCGCCACACACGTCCCCTTCGATGAGCGGGATTTCATGGCGCGCCAGTAAGTCCACCAGGTCTTGCTTATTTTCATCCGGGATGCAGCTCCCCAATGGGTTGTTGAAGTTTGATAGCACCAGACAGGCTTGGATGGAGTTATGTTCGATGGCGAATCTCAGTGCTGACAGGCTGATCCCATCACGGGGATGGGTGGGGATTTCAAGCGCCCGTAAGCTAAGTGATTCCAACACTTGCAATACACCGAAATACATGGGCGATTCGATCGCAACTGTATCTCCAGGGCGGCATACCGCCCTTAAGCTGAGGGTAAAGGCTTCCAGGCAGCCTGATGTCGTCACTACATCTGCGTGGGTGATATTACAGCCAATCCCCACTGCCCGCTGGGCAATCTGGATGCGTAAAGCTTCATTCCCAGGCGGAATATCATAGGTGTTGTATTGGTGTTCGATTTTGCGGGATAAGGACGCCATAATCCGGTTTAACTTTGTCGGTATCACCAATTCAGTATTTGGGATTGCCGCACCCAGTTGGATCAGGTCGGGGTTGGTCGAATCCTTCAACACCATCATCACCAGCTCCCGCACGCTCACGAGCGTAGGGTCTTGCACCGGGGTGGACATCTCCGGTTCGGGTAGTTGTTGGGGTAGCTTCGAGCGAACATAGTATCCCGATTGGGGCCGGGTTTCGATTAATCCCTGATTCTCCAACAACATGTAGGCTTGTAATACCGTCGTGATGCTGATCTTGCGCTGCCGGCTCAGCTGTCTGACGGATGGGATCCGCTCTCCCGCTCGAAATGTCCCCAGTCGGATCAGCTCCGCCAGCTCGGAAGCTACTTGTTCATACAAAAACGCGTCTTGTTTGGGTTGGTTACTCATTATATGACATCCTTCAGGTTACAGTTGGTATTCCATAAAAGAAGTACAGTTCAACGAATAAATAACTGTTATGGTTACAATTACATATATTTGCATCTGTTATTATATTCGGATTTGCATATAATATGAGCAGAATAATGACCAGGAGGTAATGCCATGTTAAACACTAAATTAAATGTTCACACCCTCACTGAGATTATGCTTTCAAGGCACAAACTGTGGAGCATCGAAGGTGATCGGCGTGGTGATGTGATCAGCTGCGCGAGCGGAACCCTGTGGATCACTCAACAAGGTGATCTGAAAGATTATATCCTGGATGCAGGCAAGGAATTCTGGGTGACCAAGCCCGGTACGGTCGTAGTGCAGGCTTTGGATAACGCCCAGTTTAAATACAGCCTGAACGAGCTTCAAAGCCACATTGAAATCAACCATCAACCCTTCCATCACTCACCTCGCTCACGCTTAAGCAATCCATTGCGATAAGAATACATAATTCTCATCCGCCTCCTCCAGGGGCGAGACAAGATTGATAGAGGGCGATCTCTCGTAAGATTGGTCGCCTATTTTATTTATACTTCGATTGTTTATGAATATTTCACCCTTTTGCCGCAGAACCTACTGCAAAGCATTTTGGGGATGCCCCCAGGTCACTGGAGCTGCCCAATGCCATCCGCCACGGGCAGTCTGTCCGTTCCTCGAAACCTAATGTACGCACCAAATCACAGGCTTGCAGATTAGTACTCAATATTCCGATGCTGATCGGTCTGCCGTCGGCTTCAAGTGCAAAAGCCTTCAGCAGATCTAAGGGGTTTTCAACCTCTTCGCTCATCACCCATGGTCCAGCTGATACCCAGTCTTCTCCCTCTCTCCCCAAGATAAATCCGGTCATCCTATCACCAACTAACACCACTTTGCACAGCCCAGGGAATATCTCAAATCGGCGTCTGAGGAAGAAACTCCGGTCGGCTCCGAACGCCAATCGATCCAGCGCACAAACTTGATCCAGGTCACTTACCCCCATCCGGCGCACTTGGGGGCTTGGTTTTCCAACCAGGTTTCCCGAAAACCTCCACGACCTGCAGACCTTGTGGAACCCGTTGCGCTCATACAGCTCCACTGCCCTCACCACCCCATCCAGGTAAATCGTCTCAACCCCCCGCTCTTTCAAGACCCGCACGCCGTGGTTCAGCAATTCTGCACCCACCCCTCTGCCGCGTGCTTCTGGACGTACGATCAATTCACCAATAAACCCGCTTTTACCGTAGAAGGTGGCCACACAAATTCCCACGGGCTGCCCTTTTAACTCTGCCAGCAGGCAGCCTTTTGGGTCATTGAGAAAGAATCCTTCCAGCGTGGTCAGGTTTTCGCTTACCCAGCTTTCTGCTTTTGTACATTCCGCTGCGAAAGCAAGCTCCTCCTTCCGCATCTCCCGGATTAATAGGGATGGTAATTTATCCATGGTTGTTTTCCATCATAGATACCACACCCATTCCAATTTCAGCCAATTTACGCTTGCAGCCAGTTTTTCAGTGGTTTATCGATCTGGATCAGATCATCGACATCGGGGTTACCGAAAAACTCAACGTAATCCTCATAGCGGCAGGTTACGAGCTGGTTCAGGTTTGACGGTCGTCGGTCAGCAGCCATCCGGGTATGTAGGTGAAGGGGGTAATTCATCTCGGATGAGAATGACTGGAACTCCGCTTGTTTCAAATGGGATAAAATGCTGCCTGCCAGCACCATCTGATGCATGAAGATTTTGTATAACTCATTTCGTTGGAATAATGCCTCATACTGAGGCAGGCAATATAATTGCTCAAAGGTTGATTGCCAGCCACGTAGTAATCCCCGTTCCGGCCGGACCACCAGCAATCCAGCATTGAAATATGCCCGCACCATCTGCTCGTCGACGATGGTTTGCATGGCAAATATCTTTTCTACATCTACCCGGCAGTCACGGTAGATCAACCCCCAAAACTCGTCGATCGGGTCGTTAAAGCCAGAGCCAAGCAGTTTCAAGTGCACCGGACAGCCGCCCAGGCTCTTCCCAGCTTGCAGCAGGAATGGTGTTGGAGCTTGCAGCACAAGCGTATCTGCTGCCATCATGGCAAGGAAGCTTGCTTCTCCTTGCGCCAGCCCCTCGGCGATGCCAGCAGCGGTCACATAATCTGTGAATGGGAAACTTGATCCATCTGGGTCCATATCGAACGTGACCAGACGTGCTCCGATGGAAAATAGCTCCTGCCGGGTTGCCTCTGAGAGATCATCTTCACTCCTCGGGCTAAGCATCCAGATTGGGTTGAAGCAGAATTCCCCGCCAAAGGTACGGATACTGCGCGCCAGTCTCAAGGCTTCATTTTCTGCCTCGCCAGAGCCCATCATACAGGCAAAGATCAGGTTCTTCATCGAGATATTACCCTCCACCTAACTTGATTTGGATATCGTTGTTTATACTCTGCTCCAAGATATCCAGCGGCATTGCCCCGCTCCCCAGCAGCAGGTTGTGAAATTCTTTCAGATCAAATTGCTCGCCTAGCTTTTCCATCGCTCGCTGCCGGATCTCCAGGATCTTAGTATATCCGATGTAATACGCTGTAGCCTGCCCTGGCAGGGAGATGTAGCGGCTGACTTCCCCCTGGATTGAATATTCCGGCATCCCGGTATTTTCCACCATGAAATCGACCGCCTGGTCAAAAGTCCATCGTTTCATGTGGATTCCGGTATCAACCACCAGTCTGGCAGCACGAAATGCTTCTGCCTGCAACCGCCCCAAATCACCATAAGGATCATTATCATAGAAACCCAGCTCTGCTACCAATCGTTCTGCATATAGCGCCCAGCCTTCGACATAAGCAGTAAAATCAGATCCACGCCGGAAGGATGGCAGGTCCAATTGCTGGGCAATGGCAATCTGGAAGTGGTGCCCTGGGATGGCTTCATGATATGCTAGGGTGGGCATGCTGAATTTGGGCTGAATGCCCGTGTTTTGGGCATAGAACATACCTGGGCGTGAGCCATCCATTGCAGGAGGCATGTAATATCCACCCGTCGGGCCTCCAATGACGATCACTCCGATGCTAGGGCGTAGGGTGAATGCATTGCTGAGATTCTGGTCGACTTCCGTAATGATATCTTCATAACCTTGGACAATCTCATCTCCAGAGTAGCTTCCGCTATCCGCCGCGACTCGTGTAAACAATTCAGGCAGGCTTTCATCCTGGGGATAACCGAGCTGATCAAAGATTGTACGCATCTCTGCATGGATGCGATCGAGCGCTTGCAGCCCTGCCTCATGGATTTGATCTGCTGTCAGGTCAGTGCTGGTATAGTGGCTTAAGGCATAGGCATAATATGCTTCGCCATTGGGGAATTTCCATACCCCCGCCTCATTATTGGTAACAGTTTGAAGGTGCTCAAAATACCTTACCAGCGCCTGGTAAGCCGGGATTACCGCAGTGTTAATGGCTTCTTCCGCCTCTGCCAGTAGCGACTGTTTTTCTGCATCCTTGATATTGGTCAGCCCACTTACTTTGGTGTCGAAGGCAGTATAGTAAGGTGTTAAGCGGGCGCTGCTGGTTGCAATATCATTTAGGCCGCTGATGATCCAACCAACCAGAAATTTTGGCAGCATGACGCCATTTTCTTCACGCCGCTGTAACCCATCGATCAGCTGCTCGAACTTGATATCCACTTGGGATAGGCAGGTGATATATTCCTGCGCCTCTTTCAAGCTTGTCACCGGCCGCAGATCGGTGAAATATTGGAGCAGGTCAAGATGAACGCTAAAAACCGTGGGATTGACCGGGTAATCATCGTACATAAACTTGTGACCATTCACCCTGTCACTCAGGTACCAGGCATAGATGTCATAGGTTAGCTGTTGTTCGGTCGTCAGGGTGGAACGGTCATACCCCTGGAGCAAATTTAAAATATCTGATTCCAGAGCTTGCGTCTGATGGATATATTCATCTGAGATATCCGTCAGCAGGTTTGTTGGGACGCCGTAGACTTGTGACAAACCAAGCTCGAGCACCGTTTCTGGGTCGCGACTGAGCCACCGGCGGTAGGATGCCTCCACAAAGGCATCAAATTCTAGTCCATCCAAACCAGCTGCAAGCTCACTCATTGAGAGCTGTGTATCCGTGACAGACGGGACTGAAGTCGGGATTTGTGGCACTTGGGTGCTCGGTAACATGACCGGCGTGGATTCATTCCTCGTCCCACATGCCCCGACCAGGGTGCTGACGATAATCACAAGCGTTAAGAACCTGTATAGCTTGATCATGGTAAACCCTCCACAAGAAAAGTTATTTCTCGCCTATCACCAGCAGCGTCGTTGCCCCTTGAAACCCAATATCTCGATCAGTTTAGGTTCCCTGGGGTCAGATTCCAGATCACTCAGATCATAATATTCCAGCTCATGCAAACCCGTCTTCTGGATTATCTCAACCACTTCCTGGCGGGTGAATGTTTCAGAATGGGTGATTCCCTCAGCAGTGTCCACCGCGGCCCACCAATGATGTAACCCCACATGGGTGAGCTGGGTCTCGCTCTGTCCATCCCGATACATCTCACTGGTGATGAAATACCCACCCGGTTTACATACCCGCATCATTTCTGATAACACACCGGTCATGTCTGACATATGATGTAATGAATTGGCGATGCTTATTGTGTCAAAATGACAGTCAGGGAAATCCATCTGGGCTGCATCCATGCGCTGGAAGTGAATATTCTCTTGACCATGAGACTTACGAGCCGCCTCCAGCGGGAGCTCGTTGCAGTCAATTCCGGTGATTTCTGTGTAGTCTTTTAGGTTTTCCATCAAGAAGGTGACGAATCCCCCGCTGCCTGTTGCCACTTCCAAAACATGACCTCCAGAGATTCTGCTTAGGGCTTCTTCACCTGATTCCATTAATCCGCTCCGATCAATCATTAAACATGCCCTCCCAGGGGCTGATTGGCTGATCAGTTAACTACAATAGAATTACTTGCCCTTATTGGAAAATGTTCAAAGGTTCTCTTTCCTGTTATTATTTGGCGAAGGGAAATGCATAGTCCGCCCCCCAGAAAGGGTAATATTGCTTGGTGATTAGTTAAAAAAAGAGGAATTTGAAATCAGGAGCCTGTGCCGAGCTTTTCACCCAGCTTGTAGGCTCGTTCCAAAAGCTTTGGTTGGTTCAGTACGTCTCCCTCATTGCTCGCTGTTCCATAAACCATCCCCCCGATATTCGCCCCAATGTATCGGAACATATCCTGAAACGACCGGATGGCGTTGATCGCCCCCGAGCTGTAGGGGTCGGTGTCTCCAAAGGTCAGTAATATGCCAAATTGCTTCCCCTTGAGTGCGTTCCCTTGCGGGCTTTCCAGTGCGTACCAGCGGTCGATAAATAGCTTGGTCTGGGCGTTCATTGTGAACCAGTATATTGGGCTGGCGATCACGATTGCATCTGCTTCCCGTAATTTTGGATAGAGCAGTTGCATGTCATCTTTAAGTACACACACCCCTGTCTCCTGGCACACATCACACGCATCACATGGACGGATATCCATCATGTGTAAAGAGAAGCTCTCCACTTCCGCCCCGGCGGCTTTTGCCCCCTCAGCTGACCTATCAGCCAGGATGCTGCTATTACCCTTCTCCCTTGGGCTGCCTTTAAAGACTAACATTCTTTTACCCATACGCACCTCCCCAGGTATTTTACTGCTTTTTTATCCTAAAGTCGAATGTGTACCAAAGTTCACAATCCTATATTAGCCAAACATCACCAATTAAGGTAAAATATCTTGGTGGTGAGGCATTTCCAATGGTGTTGTTAACCCGTGAGCAGATTGAAGCCCGGCTGGTGGCGTTACACCGCGCCAGCCTTGAGTTAGTCAGTGAACTTTCCATTGATGTTGTCCTTGAGCGTATCGTTCATCTGGCCCGTGAGCAGGCTGGGGCACGTTATGCTGCCTTGGGTGTGCAGGATGAGCAAGGGAAATTGCTCCGCTTCATCACGGTCGGCATGACCTCCGATGAGGTGCGCCAGATAGCGCACCCCCCCATCGGTCTCGGTCTGATCAGTGCCATTGCCAAGGAACGCCGTACTATCCGTGTCCCCGATATTTCCCAGGATGATCGCAGCGTCGGATTCCCTCCCAATCACCCCCCAATGACTTCTTTCCTCGGTGTGCCCATTATGTCTGGTAACCAGCTTCTGGGTCAAATTTATCTGACCGATAAGGAAGATTACACCGAGTTTACCCGTGATGATGAACGCGTGATTGAAACCCTGGCTGCTTATGCCGCTGTGGCAATTGTAAA
>JBAPSY010000077.1:0-6831 GCA_049281855.1 Anaerolineales bacterium | reverse complement strand
ATCCTTGATCGGTTTATGCATATCAATCTCCTTAGTATTCTGATACTTGTCTATATAGAATATGATACCTGAATTACTCAAATTTTAGCAATTGAAGGATGTCTTCGAGTGCAGCAATGAATACCTCTGATAGGATCGCATCCTCGACTTGGTAAGATCCTCCAAAAACACCATCTTGATACAGCTCTCGAGCCTGTTTTGCATTGACCAATCCTGGAATACGAGGTGGGATCTTCTCTCCATCTGGGAGGTCTCCGACTCGTGTAAAAGGAAATGCTTCGATCCATGCCGCATGGTAAGACCGTAGACCATGTTTTACTGCCACCATTTCAACACTATGAGCTTGCCACCATGAGTACCAAGCCAACTGGAGTTGGGGTATAGTGTTAGCCACCTCGTAAAGTCTGGCGCGAGCGGGATCATTTCCTCCATGACCATTTAGAATAAGAATGCGCTGAAAACCCTGGTGATATGCAGAACGTATCAAATCCTCTACCAAATCTAATAGAGTCGTGGCTCGCAAACTGAAGCTACCGGGGTAATTCATAAAATAAGGCGAAATACCATAATTGACTACTGGTGCAATCAATACCCCGGTTTTTTGGCTGGCAGCATCTGCTAATGCCAGGGGGATTTTTGAATCGGCTAACAGGCTTAAATATCCATGCTGTTCACATGCACCTAAAACCAAGATCAATCGGTTCTCATTCAGCAAGTACTTCTCGATGTCAAACCATGATAAGTCTTCGAATCTCATTATTGAAATCCTTTAGCAAAATTATACATCGCATAGTGATAATTTCTAATTAATCATACCTTTTTACTGGATGGTTTCACATAAAAGATGTGATTTTAGATAAGTTGACATGAATTTTACTTATGGTAAAATTATCGAGTTAAATCCTCAGAACCAGCGAAAGTACTTAAATAATGTCTTTGTATTGGGAGCCCGAAATAATTTCCCACTTGCAGGAGAATTATCATGCAAAGTGATTGGCTTTTTATTGGTCTATTTCTGCTCATTGTCGCTCTGTTTCCTGGTGCGCCAATCTTCTTAGCAGGGTTAATCGGTCCGCATCGACCAAGCAAACGCAAATCTGAAACATACGAGTGCGGAATAGAGACTGTAGGAGATACATGGGTTCAATTTCGGGTACAGTATTATATTTTCGCGTTGACTTTCCTTGTATTTGACGTTGAACTGGTGTTTTTGTTTCCGTGGGCAGTGGCTTTCGATCAGCTCTCATTGTTCGGCGTGTTATCTGGGGTGATATTTATCCTTATCTTGTTTGCTGAATTATTAGCAGCTTGGCGAAAAGGCGTTTTGGAGTGGGCGTAGTGTTTCTGCATGTGAATTATAAAAAGGCTGAAGGAAGTCTCCCTCAGCCTTTTATTTGTCGAATAATTGGCAATTGTTGTGCAATCAATCAGAGGAGAGCAGGATGAATTTCTTAAGCGATCCGATAACTTTCATCGCAAATTGGTTAGGGAATCTATTGCTCACCTGGGGACTATCCCAGGTTTTCGCTACAGTGATATTAAAGTTCATCGGAGCCGGGTTGGTTGGTACATTTGGATTTAGCCTGGTCATCTTCACCATCTGGCTTGAACGAAAGCTGTATGGACGTATCCAGGATCGGTTGGGACCCAATCGCGTGGGTCCATGGGGGATTTTCCAGACTTTCCCTGATATGATCAAAATCTTCACCAAGGAATATATAACCCCGATCGGGGCAGACAAAGTCGTTTACAATTTGGCTCCAATTTTATCGGTTTCCGCGGTGCTATTGACCTGGGCAGTAATACCATTTGCACAAACCATCGTAGGCACAGATGTGAATGTGGGTGTACTTTATCTCGTGGCCGTAGGTGGGATTGGTGCCTTAGGGATTATCCTGGCCGGTTGGTCTTCCAATAATAAATATTCACTTTTAGGAGCTTTCCGGGCTGTTGCTCAAATTGTCTCTTACGAAGTTCCGATGGTTCTAGCATTACTGGTACCCGTCTTATTGGGTCGCTCCATGGGGGTAAACAGTCTGGTCAATGCACAAAGCGTTTGGTTTATCATAATGTCTCCAATTGCTGCCTTTATCTTTTTCACCAGCTCAATGGCTGAAACGGGGCGCGCTCCGTTTGATCTGCTGGAGGCTGAATCCGAGCTGGTAGCCGGATATCAAACAGAATATTCGGGTCTGAAATTTGGAATGTTCTACGTGGGTGAATTCCTACATGCGTTTACAATTTCTGCTCTTACAGCAACCCTTTTCCTTGGTGGTTGGCGAGGCCCCTTGGCTGAACAACTACCCATTCTTGGTGTAGCCTGGTTCTTTATCAAAACATTTATCGTTTATTTTGTCGTCGTATTAATCAGGATTTCAATGCCCCGCTTACGAATTGACCAAATGCTGGATTTCAATTGGAAGTTTCTCACTCCCTTAGCATTAGTCTTACTCGTTTTTACCGCAGTCGTGGACAAAGTGTTTTACATGGTCATCCCAGGATTTCCTATTGCGAATGCTGTTATCCCCTGGATTCGGGCGGGTGTGCATCTATTGGTTAACCTCATCATCGTGTTAATTACGGTCCAGTTATTAAAAACTCATCAGATCAAAGCCATACGGGTTGTAGGGCAGCCACGCCCAGTTGCAGTGGCTCCGGAACCTCCGGCTTCGGTGATTTCATAAAATGGAGTAGTTATTTATGACACCTGAGCATATCATTTTCATAATCGTAGCGGTGGTTACGCTTGTTGCTGGTATATCGGTGGTTACGAGTCGAAACCTAATCCACTCAGCATTATGGCTGATATTGACCTTATTTGGGGTTGCGATATTTTATGTACTTTTGGATGCGGGATTTTTTGCGGTTATTCAGGTGATAATCTACATTGGCGCCATCGCCATTCTTTTCATATTTGCTGCCATGTTAACTCGGCGTGTGATGCAGGATACAGGTCCTCAATCTAATCCTAATTGGTGGCTAGGAGCATTGATTGCTTTATTATTATTTGCTGGTATTGTAATGATTCTGGTAAATTGGCAGGGTTTCACGGCTTCAGCTCCTGAGCTGGCAAATCCGTCAGGGCGAATAAACCAACTAGGATTGGCACTGGTCTCACCTGATCAATATCTATTGCCTTTTGAATTAGCTTCAATATTATTGGTAGCCGGCATGATTGGTGCGATATTTGTGGCTGGAGAAAAGAAGCAATGATCCCACTTTCATGGTTTTTGATATTTGCGGCTATTCTTTTTTGCGTTGGCTTGTATGGTGTTTTGGTTCGTAAAAACGCCATAGCAATCTTGATGGGAATCGAATTAATGCTTAATTCGATAAACATCAATCTGATTGCCTTCTGGCGCTACCGTTCGCCGGATGGGATTGCTGGTCAGGCATTTGCGATTATCGTCTTTGCAGTTGCAGCCGCAGAAGTGGCAGTGGGGTTGGCATTGATTATCTCGATTTATCGTCGTCGAAGCTCGGTTGTGGCTGACGATATGAATATGCTGAAGTGGTGATCAGAAAGGATAGTTATGTCGATCGAATCAATTGTTTGGCTCCTTCCACTTCCTCCATTATTAGTTTTCTTTCTGATTGTTCTCTTCACCAATCGGTACAAAGCTCTAAGCCATAGCATCGCAGTGGGGGCGGCTTTACTTTCCTGGCTGGGAAGCATGGTTGTATTTTTCCGCGCCATCAGAACAGAACATCTAGGTTCCAATCCATTTGCATCCGTACTAAACTGGTTACCCACCGGAGATAGCTGGTTTCAGATTGGTATACGCATTGACCCACTCTCGGCAGCAACCCTGTTTTTTGTCGCTTGGACAGTCCTGATGATTTTTATATATAGCGTGGGTTACCATAACTATGGTCAACCTCAAGGCGATCATGATAAGAAAGGATTGCAACCTCACGGAGCGACAGTCGCGGATGAACACGGACATAAACATGTCGTACCTTCTGTCGAACCGATGTATTCACGCTTTTTTGCGTTCATCGGACTGTTCGCTTTTGGTATGTATACCCTGGTCGTTTCAGACAATCTGTTAACCTTATTCGTTGGATGGGAGATCATGGGTTTATGCTCTTACTTGCTGATCGGATTTTGGTATCAGAAACCATCAGCCAGAGCAGCAATGATCAAAGCATTCATGACTACACGGGTGGGTGATGTGTTCATGTTGCTTGGGATTGCTTATCTCTATTCAGCTATCGGCTCACTCAGCTATTCCGAGATTTTCAAGCCTGAAACCCTAACAAAACTGGCATCAACTCCTGCAATCGGTGGCTTTCTGGGTCTCTCAGCAGCGGGTATGATTGGCATCCTTCTCTTTATAGGAACAATCGGTAAATCGGCTCAATGGCCACTCCATGTGTGGTTACCAGATGCCATGGAAGGCCCAACGCCTGTTTCGGCAATGATCCATGCAGCCACTATGGTCTCGGCCGGCGTATATATGGTCATCCGTATGTTCCCATTGCTCCAGGCAGGAAGTGAAGGTGGGCATCTATCTGCTGCCATGTCATTAATGACGGTCATCGGTGCATTTACCGCGATATTTGCTGCTACCATTGCAGTAGCACAAAATGATATTAAGCGAGTGTTGGCATATTCTACGATTTCTCAACTGGGATATATGATTGCTGCACTGGGTATTGGCGCGTATGTGGCTGCAGCATTTCACTTGATCACGCATGCATTCTTCAAGGCACTTTTGTTCCTTGGTTCTGGCTCTGTTATTCATGGCGTAGAACATGGGGTATTACATACAGGTGAACACGTCGATCCACAAGATATGTTCAACATGGGTGGACTGCGGAAGAAAATGCCAGTGACTTTCTGGACATTCTTGATTGGAGGGTTTGCGCTTTCAGGTTTTCCTTTGGTTACCGCGGGATTCTGGTCTAAGGATGAAATCCTTGCTGATGCGTTTGGACATGGGCATTGGGTGGTATTCATTACATTAGCATTGGCAGCCTTTTTGACTGCTTTTTACACTATGCGGCAAATTACATTGACCTTCCTCGGTGAGCCCCGCACCGAGTCAGCTCATCACGCCCAGGAAACTGCTTGGACTATGACGCTACCATTGGTGGTGCTGGCTGTTTTTGCTGTTGCGATAGGTTGGGCAGGGATTTCTGAGTCATTCCCAATCATTGGGGGAATCCTCCCCAACTTTGTTCATGAATTCATTGGGGGCACACTTTCCGAAATGCCAGAAGCTTTGCCGTTTAACATCTGGCCACTGATCGTATCGATAGTGGTAGCTTTGGGTGGGTTAACTTTGGGCTGGTTGGTATATAGGAAGCAAAAAGCAGGCTCTGAAGACCCCTTGAAGACTGCACTTGGACCCGTGCATAAGGTGCTGAAGAATAAGTACTACTTCGACGAGGTTTACGATACGATCTTTGTCCGTCCTGCTTATTGGCTGGCAGACAATTTTACAAGTCAGATCTTAGACAGGGGCATTATTGACGGCATACTTCATTTTATTGCCCGTATTGCGTCCAGCGTGGGCGGTATCTTACGAAACTATTTCGACAAACCTGTCGTCAATGGCTTTGGCGATTTCGTGGGAGAAGGGATCAAAAAATTTGGTCGGAGTATTAAGGTAATTCAAACTGGACGGGTGCAGCAGTATTTACTCATGGCGCTGGTATTGGCTTTTGGAGCGATGTTTTATTTCGTTTTCACGGTTATGAAACGTTAGAAACCTTACTCTGCTTAGATAATCTGGCAGGGAACCAGGAGTGAATGATGGGTTTCGTCACTAATAATATACTGTCACTGATCTTGTTTTCACCGACACTAGTAGCTTTGGTATTGCTTTTCCTACCTCAAGGAGAGAAAAAGCTGCTCAGATGGGTTGCCTTGATAGGTAGTTTGATAACCTTTGGATTTTCCTTGTTTTTATGGTTCTCATTCAAGACCGATACTCCTGGATTTCAGTTCGAAATGCAAACTCTTTGGTACGGGGCAATTGGCTCTTCTTTTCATTTGGGAGTGGATGGTCTTTCGTTGACCATGGTTTTGTTAACAACGCTGCTTACACCAGTAGCACTACTAGCCTCCTTTAGCATTAATGAGCGGGTCAAGCCATATATGATCCTATTCTTATTGCTGGAAACAGGAATGCTTGGGGTGTTCTTATCGCTTGATCTCCTCATTTTCTTCGTTTTTTGGGAAATTGGTCTGGTACCGATGTACTTCTTGATCAACCAATGGGGTAGTGAGAAAGGTGAACGTGAACTATGGGGTGGACGTAAGGTTTCAGCGCGTACCTATGCTTCGTTCAAATTCATGATCTACACCATGGCAGGCTCCCTGGGTTTGCTTCTCGCCATTCAGATGATTGGTGTTTCATTCCGGACGTATGATCTGACCAAATTATTCAATCTGTTCCCAACGGTTACTCAATTAGCCAATATTCCCCTTAACTTATCCCTGGAAACTATTAAGACGATTGCCTTCTGGGCGTTTGTGATCGCATTCGCCATCAAGGTTCCAGTCTGGCCATTTCACACCTGGTTGCCGGATGCTCATACGGAAGCGCCCACCGCCGGCTCGATGATCCTGGCAGGTGTATTACTCAAGCTGGGAGCTTATGGTTTCCTGCGCCTGGTTCTGCCACTGTACCCACAAGAAGCCCATCAATATGCGGTGGCTTTGGCTTTCCTGGCTGTCATGGGAATTATCTTTGGTGCCTTGGCGGCTTATGGGCAGGATGACTTCAAGCGTCTGGTGGCTTATTCCTCTGTCAACCATATGGGATTTGTCGTGCTTGGCATCGCTGCAGCTGCATTTGCGGCAGGTACGAAGGATGCGGT
>JBAPSY010000076.1:0-5172 GCA_049281855.1 Anaerolineales bacterium | reverse complement strand
TCTTGTTCTACATCAACATATTGGGTTGGATGCATTTCTTTTCCTTCCCAGAGGATGCGTACGCCCTGGCAGCCAGCAGTGCCGGAGGAGGATACACGGGGGCATTCATTTTCAACTTGCTGTATAGTACCCTGGGATGGGCAGGTATGGCAATCACCATGTTTGCCTGGCTGATCATCGCCCTGATCCTCGTGCTGGATGTATCGGTGGTTGAGCTGTTTAGGTGGGTACCGCCATTGATAATCCGTATCCAGGATGGCGTTCAGGATTGGATGGATGAGCGCCGAAATCACCGCAACCCTTCACCAACCAAATCTGTTTCAACCAACAAACCTATATCCCCCAGCAACTGGCCGGAAATAGGAACATTGCCTGGTACAGGGACAGGTTCCATTACGATGAGCACACTCAATGCGAACCAACCACGCCCCTGGGTGCTGCCTGCCATCGACCAAATCCTTGAAAAGGGCAACGAGACCGTCTATGATGATGATGTGGATCGCCAGCGAGCACGTGTGATCGAGGAAACGCTGAGGGTGTTGGGAGCCCCGGTCAACGTGGTCGAGATCAACCGCGGACCCACGATCACGCAGTTCGGTGTGGAACCCGATTTCATCGAGACGCGTGGCTCACGCACGCGGGTGCGGGTGGCGAAGATTGCCTCCCTGGCAGACGACCTGGCGCTTGCCCTTTCTGCGCGAACGATCCGTGTGGAGGCACCGGTGCCGGGTAAGGGATATATTGGCATCGAGGTACCCAATGAGCAGATCGCGCTGGTCACCCTGCGCGATGTGGTGGAGAGCGATGCCTTCCGGCGATTAAAATCACCGCTGCGTTTCGCCTTGGGGCAGGATGTGGCGGGTAACGCAGTGGCAGCTGATCTTTCAGCTATGCCGCACCTGCTCATCGCAGGTCAGACCGGTTCTGGAAAATCGGTATGTGTCAACTCGCTCATCGCCTGCCTGCTCTTACATAACACGCCGGATGACCTACGTCTGATCATGGTGGACCCCAAGCGGGTGGAGCTTACCAACTATAATGGCATCCCCCACCTGCTGGCACCTGTGGTGGTGGAGACTGAGAAAGTGGTGGGAGTACTGCAGTGGGTGCTGCGTGAGATGGATATGCGATATCACAAGCTGGCACAAGCCGGTACGCGTAACATCATCGAGTACAATAACCGCCTGGAACACATAGGTGATGGAAAAGAGAAGAAGCTGGCCAAGTTGGTGGTGTTCATCGATGAGCTGGCAGATTTGATGATGCTGGCACCAGATGAAACCCAGGGTGCCATCACCCGTCTGGCACAGCTCTCACGTGCCACCGGCATCCACCTGGTAATCGCGACCCAACGCCCGTCGGTCGAAGTTGTGACGGGCATCATCAAAGCCAACTTCCCGGCACGCATCGCCTTTGCGGTGGCATCCAACACGGATAGCCGGGTGATCCTCGACCAACCTGGAGCAGAAAGATTGTTGGGGCGAGGAGATATGCTCTTCCAGGCTCCCGATGCTCCATCTTCCATCCGCCTGCAAGGTACTTTCGTCTCAGATAGCGAGATCCTCAGCCTGGTGACCTACTGGCAGAGTTTTGTCCCCAACAGATCGCTTGTCCCGACTGCAGCGGGAGGTATCCCGGATGCAATACAGGCAGGTGTGCCACTCGTACAGATCCCATTGTGGGAAGATATGATTGCGCAGGATGAAAAAGACCCGTTGCTCGAAGAGGCGATTGACCTTTCACGGCGGCAAGGAAGGGCTTCGGTATCCATGCTGCAGCGGCGCCTGCGCGTTGGGTATACACGCGCCTCACGCCTGGTGGAGGCTATGCAGGAAAAGGGAGTCATTGGCAAGGACACGGGACCACAGGGGTATGAGATCCTGGATTATGGTCAGGCAGCGCCTCCAGTAGATGAGGCATGAACCACCCTGCGCCCAGCAAATGGGGAGAGTGGATGGGTAGAACCATTGCAAACAGGTTGCGTATATAGATATATCGATACTCCGGAGATCTAAAATGTCTGATAAAACTAATCGTAAAATCACGTTCCCTCAAAACAGAGGGTTCTTTCAAGATTTAACCCTGCGCATCAAGCTGATCCTGCGATTGCTTGCGGAT
Source organism: Anaerolineales bacterium (assembly GCA_049281855.1). GTDB lineage: Bacteria > Chloroflexota > Anaerolineae > Anaerolineales > UBA4823 > FEB-25. Next base: position 3,054 of record JBAPSY010000076.1, on the reverse strand, counting down.
GGGCGGGTAAACCCGCTACTTAAAATTCTGCCCATTGGATCATTGGTATACCTGGTTGTGCCAGATATCGCACCTGGACCGATTGACGATGCAGCAGTCATCTGGTTGGCAACATATCTATTCGTCGAGCTTTGCCCACCGGCGGTAGTTCAGGAGCACCTGGATGCGTTGAAAGCCACGCGCTCAGTATTAGACAGCTACCAGGAGACCTCTCAAAGTGGCACGCAAGGTGAGGTGATCGATGGGGAGATCGTGGATGGAGATGATGTGGAGGGGAAATGAGACGTCTCGCAGTCCTACTTAGTTTTCTATTCATTATTTTGCTAGCCGGATGTAGCATAGGGACACCCACTCCGATCCCGACCAGCACACCTACAGCGGCTCGTTTTATCCGTATACCTACGCCGACGGGAGCATCACTGCCTACTCGCACTCCGCGTCCGACGCTTGAACCCACCCTGGCAATCACTGTCACGGTCACAGTGCCGACAGAGACACCCATCCCAATCACGGTGAGTGAGCTACCTGACCCATCTGGATATTCATGGCAGATGGTGGTGAGCGGATTGGATAAACCTGAAGGTTTGGATAACGCGGGTGATGGCTCGGGGAGATTATTCATCGTCGAGCAAAGCGGGCTGATCCGCATCCTGAAGGATGGGACACTGCTCCCGACACCTTTCCTGGACCTGACCCAAAAGGTGAGCTGCTGTGGTGAGAGAGGCTTGCTGGGATTGGCTTTTCATCCAAAATATACTGAAAATGGCTATTTTTACGTGGATTACACTGAAAAGGTGGGCAACCAGCTATACACGGTAATCGCCCGCTACAGCGTATCAGCGAGTGACCCGGACCAGGCCGACCCAAACAGCGAGCTGCGACTGCTGCGCATCGAGCAACCTTATCAAAATCACAATGGCGGGGAAGTGCAATTCGGACCAGATGGTTACTTATACATTGGCATGGGAGATGGAGGTTCGGCGGGTGACCCATACGGCAACGGGCAATCCCTGCAGACACTGCTGGGAAAAATCCTGCGCATCGATGTGGACAATACGCAACCTTACGCCATTCCGACAGATAATCCGTTCGCCAATGGGGGAGGGTTATGGGAAATCTGGGCATATGGCTTACGCAACCCATGGCGATTCTCCTTTGACAAGTTGACTAGTGACCTATACATCGGTGATGTGGGGCAGGATGCCTGGGAAGAGATCGATTACCTGCCAGTAGGCAGCCCGGGTGGAGAGAACTTTGGCTGGAATTACTACGAGGGTAATCACCCATATCGGGGTTCGCCACCCGCAGATACGAATTTCGTCCCGCCGGTAGCGGAATATGGTCATGATCTAGGCAACTCGGTCAGCGGTGGTTATGTTTACCGAGGGCAAGATCTGCCTGCATGGCAGGGAGTTTATCTGTATGGTGACTATGGCTCAGGGCGGGTATGGGGTTTGCTACACCTGGCGGACGGAAGCTGGCAGAATTCCCTGATGTTCGAGACCGGGACCAACATCTCATCCTTTGGGGTGGATGAGAATGGGGAAATCTACCTGGTAGATTACACCGGAAACATCCTGGTGCTTAAATGAGCAGGCTTGTCGGTTGGAGGGCTATAAGTTCGACAAAGCCTGCTTACGCTAAGTTATGGGTAGGGCTGGCTGCCAGCCTGCTCCTGATCTTCCTGCAAGCCTGCCAACCTGCTACCCAGATGATTAATCAGCCGACCCAAAGGTTGGAGAACCCATCGGCGACCCTGCCCTTGAGCGCAGCCACCGTGACGCGGGCTCCTACCCCCAGCCAGACAACAGTTCCTGAGCCATCTCAAACATCCACACCCGAACTAACCGCTACGACATCACCACCGGTGGTCTTCGCGGCGATCGGGGATTATGGCTCGGGCGATCAGGCTGAGGCAGACGTGGCGAAATTGATCTTAAGCTGGCAGCCCGAATTCATCATCACCCTGGGGGATAATAACTATCCTTATGGGGCAGCTGGCCATTTGGATGAAGCAATAGGAAAGTATTTTCACGACTACATATTCCCCTACAAAGGAAGCCGTGGGGCTGGGGCGCAGGTAAATCGCTTCTTTCCTTCCTTAGGCAACCACGATATAAAAACCGATAATGGGCAGCCATATTATGATTACTTCACCCTGCCGGGAAATGAACGCTATTACGACTTCACATTGGGACCGCTACATTTCTTCGCCCTGAACACCAACGACAGCGAGCCGGATGGGGTGAGGGCTTCATCCAAACAAGCAGCCTGGCTGAAGGCGGGGCTGGCCGCATCCACATCCGACTGGAATATCGTCTACATGCACTACCCGCCGTATTCCTCCGGAACTCACGGCTCGACGGATTGGGCGAGGTGGCCCTATGGCGAGTGGGGGGCGGATGTGGTGCTCTCCGGGCACGACCACACGTATGAAAGATTGGTCGAGAATGGGTTGACGTATATTGTCAACGGATTGGGCGGAAATGGGAGGTATGATTTCCTGAATGTCTTGGATGGCAGCCAGATGAGGTATAACGGGGATTATGGTGCTATGCGGGTGGAAGCGACAAATCGGAATATTTTGTTCCAGTTCATCAACCGGAGTAACGAGGTGGTGGACTCGTACGAGATGGGGAAATAAGGAGAGCAGCGATTAGCATTTAGCTAAAAAGCAAAAGATATAAACTGCAGATGGTTCGCATAGAGTGCGCCCTCCGATGCAGATTGACGCAAATGTGATAGACATAAAAGGAAAACTCGTTGAAAATGGGGGAGTTGTTTAGGCCACATCGCTCACAAAACGGTCTTAGACACTCAGATTGAGCACTCTTCATCGCTAGCAAATAATGCTCTTCATCGCTCGTTCAGAGCACTCGCGATGGTTGGGGCGAAGAGAGACCTCAATGCTTCGGGCAAAGAGCGCTCTCAGTGCTGCGGGAAAAATTCCCCCTTGACGAACTCGAGAAAATAATGGTAAACTCGAAAAGTTGTTAATCATTCTCTAAGGAAAGGAAAGGCGCAGTCGATGAGCGATCTCATCAAGCGAATTTA
>JBAPSY010000075.1:0-3821 GCA_049281855.1 Anaerolineales bacterium | reverse complement strand
TTCCCAGCTCGAGCAGTACATCCTCCATTACACGAGTATCACGTAAAGTCACATACTCCCGCCTCCTCCAATCAGTTTTATCAAGGACATTTCTTGTCCGCAGTCTCGCGAACGTTCCCTGGCAAGCGCGACACAGCCTCGCAAGCATTTTCTGCGAGCGAGGGCGGCTTCGTGAGCGAGATAGAGGGAGGTGTTGTTTATGGGCCTCCGAATTTACAGAATTGTCTTGCTCCTCCCCCAAATACTTGATTTTTGCTATTTGGGGGAAGTTGGGAGGCGTGTTGACAATTAAATCACTTGTATCGGTATTAAATGTGTGCCATATTAGGGATAAATAAGTTGTAATTATGTATAGTGAAAGAAGCACCAACCTCCAGCTTGCACCAAACCAGGTCACGCCATTGCTCAGAGATTTGTTCAACTCTAATGATCCTGCTAGCCTGCGCTGCTTCGCCGTGCTGGATGGTCACGCAGCCGGACGCATTTTCACCGACCAACCTGACCATCCCAACTGGGGGGTGGTGCAGGAAGGGGCGTTCGGTTCACTATACCTGGCTGGCGATGTACAGCAATCGATGCTGGATGGGCTAATCGCACACTTGCGCCAGGATAGGGAGGTTCTCATTGGTCTGTGGCAGGACGATCCCCGCTGGTCGTTGCTGCCCTCCACACCTGATTATTCTGGCTACACTTTAGAATTCACCGATCGAGAAGCAGATCAATCTTTACCAGTTGTGCTGACGGGATATGAGCTGCGTCATCTGGATCAATCGCTCATCAAGGAAATCGTTGGAAGAAATCTTCTCATTCACATGTATGGCAGTGTGCAGCAAGCCCTGGAGTGGGGATATGGCTTATGTCTGATGCATAACGGAGAAATTCTGTGCGAGACCTTCGCCGGTCCTGCTGCGAACGGCATCATTGAGATTGGTGTCGAGACCCACCCGCACCATATGCAAAAGGGTTATGCCAGCATTACCTGCGCTCATATTATCCATGAGATGGAGCAGCAGGGTTACCTCACATACTGGAACTGCGCCAAACAAAATCAGCCTTCCATCGCTCTTGCCCGCAAGCTGGGCTATCGTTGTGAGAAGGAATACCGATTGTTGGCGTGGTTCAAACAATAAAGCCAGACGGGGCCATGTAGAGGTGACCCCTACCTGCCTCAAGCATCTCTTTCCTAAATTATTGGTTTAATCATGGGGATGTCGGGAAACGTGTGGTTGTCCTGCCATCGTATCTGGACTCACTCTAATTTAATCTTATACTGTTATACTTGATTCATTCTGCCGGTGCTTGGGATGGTGGGGGTTGGAGGGGTAGCATACCGGTGGCACTGGAGACCGATTGAACATATTAATGATCTACCCTGAATTCCCTGACACATTCTGGAGCTTTAAGCATGCGCTGAAATTCATCCATAAGAAAGCCAATTTGCCTCCCCTTGGGCTGCTCACGGTGGCCGCGTTACTCCCACCCGAATGGCAGGTACGTCTGGTGGATTTGAACGTCTCCCAGCTAAAAAAGGATGATCTTGCCTGGGCTGATTTTGCATTTATCAGTGCAATGGTCGTTCAACGTGCTTCCACTGCCCAGATTGTCGAGCGCTGCAAAGCGGCTGGCTTGAAGATAGTTGCGGGAGGTCCCCTGTTCAGTGCCGAATATGATCAGTTCCCCGATGTGGACCACTTCATTCTCAATGAAGCCGAGATTTCTCTGCCATCCTTCCTGCAAGATCTGGCGTCCGGAAATTTGCAACGCACCTACAATGTTCCCGAAAAGCCGGAGCTGGATAAGACACCTACGCCGCGCTGGGACCTTCTGCAGCTGAAAAGTTACGCCTCAATGGCAATTCAGTTCTCGCGTGGCTGCCCGTTTGACTGCGAGTTCTGCAATATCACGGCATTATTTGGACATAAACCGCGGGTGAAATCAGCTGCGCAGCTGGTCCAGGAGCTGGACAGTCTCTACCAGCTTGGCTGGCGGGATAGTGTCTTCTTTGTAGATGATAATCTGATCGGTAACAAGCGCTACCTCAAAGAGCAATTGCTGCCTGCCATCATCGAATGGCGCACAGGCAAGAAGGGGATGCCATTCAGCACCGAGGTTTCCATCAACCTTGCTGACGATGAAGAGCTGCTCAAGCTCATGGCAGAGGCAGGTTTTGACACCGTCTTCATTGGTGTGGAAACCCCGAATGAAGACAGCCTGGCAGAGTGTGGCAAGAAACATAACCTTAACCGCGACCTCGTCGAGGATATCAAGCACATCCAACGCAGTGGAATTCAAGTGCAGGGTGGTTTTATCATTGGTTTCGATAGCGACACACCCTCCATCTTCCAGCGCCAGATCGAGTTCATCCAACGCAGTGGCATCGTGACTGCCATGGTCGGCTTGCTGCAAGCCCCGATTGGAACCCGGTTGTATGAGCGGCTCAAAAAGCAAGACCGGCTGCTCGGTAATATGTCTGGCGATAATGTGGATGGCACCACTAACATCATACCGGTGATGAGCAGTGAGCTGCTGCACCGTGGCTACCAGACTGTGGTAAACACCCTTTACGCACCAAAAAACTACTATGCCCGCATCAAGACGTTCCTGAAGGAGTATCAACCTCCCAGGTTCAGCGTACCGATTGATTTTACTTACGTTCTGGCATTCTTCCGCTCAGTCGTCAGGCTGGGCATCCTGGGCAGGGAGCGTTTTTATTACTGGCGCCTTGTTTTTTGGACGCTTTTCACACGCCCCAAAGAGTTCCCGATTGCCATCACTTTGTCGATCTATGGGTACCATTTCCGCCGGGTGTGCGAGCAGCACATCGCGCAGGTCCAATCCGCGCAGCAAAAATTGGGACAGCTTCTCCAAAACGATCGATCTTCTCTGGATTCACGAAGAGCTTGATACGATTAAAGCAGCTTCAGATAACCGATGTACGGCTGGATTAGTTCAATAGCGATCTTCATCGATCTCATAGGTTTCCACAACCTGTGAGATCTGCTCTATTCCTCGAGAAATTCTTCCATCACTTTAATATACTCCCCTGATTCCAAAATGGCGGTGGCGTGACCACTTCCACTGAACAAGTGCAGCTTGGCTCCAGGGTATAACGCCACCAGTGCATCACGGAGCGGTTCAGGTGTGGTGGGGTCATCTTCCGCCAGCATGATCAGCGCTTTGCCCTGCCAGGTGGACAGATCAGATGGTGAGTAGTTCTGCCGGTCGAAATCCATCATCCGCAGGTAGGTGCTCAGGGCAGCCTGGCGCGTAAGCCTGGTATCCACCGTCTCACGGATCTGTGCCGCAATCAGCAAAAGCTCGGGTGTTGGCTTGGGAGGCAGGATGCCGGTCATCCGGTCGCGCAGCATCTTCCTTACCAGGAACATGGGCAGGCGCTTGAACAGGCGCAGGGCTGGTTCAACACTTTTGAGGCGACTGTTCACCGGTGGGTAGGTGTGCGAGATGACCAGCCTGGTCGTCATGCTGGGATGGCGGTGGGTGAACACCTGCGCCAGCATGCCACCGTATGAGCCTCCCACCACATATGTGGTTCGGATGCCCTCGTGCGCAAGGATCTCCGCCACCCCATCCGCAAGACCGGTCATGCTGTCCACCTCGGGAGGGTAGCTGGGGATGATCAGGTGGTACTTCCCCTGGTCAAGCGAGACGATCGTTCGCCAGGCCGATTCAGCGATGCTGAGCGCCCCAGGTAGAAGCAGCAATGGCTGCCCGGGCGGGTGCCCTGCGGTGAGATACTCCCAGGTGACGCCGTTGATGAGCACATTCCTGGGCGGGTGCTCCTGGCGGAAGCGCATGAACTG